>JARFQC010000205.1 GCA_029287965.1 Arenicellales bacterium | reverse complement strand
CACTGCAAGCAGGGGAGACGCTTGGCATCGTAGGCGAATCCGGCTGCGGCAAGAGTGTGACGGCCCTGTCCATCCTGCGTCTGCTGCCGAAACCGGCCGGCAATATTGTCAATGGACAGGTTGTGTTTCGCGGCGAGGACCTCGTCAGCCTACCTGCCGAATCCATGCATAAAATCCGTGGCAAACGTATCGCCATGATCTTCCAGGAACCCATGACCGCGTTGAACCCTGTCTATCGAATCGGGCGCCAGCTTGGCGAGACACTGGCGATGCACAATCCCGGCATGGACAAGAACGCAATTCGCAGCGCATCGCTGGAAATCCTGGAGAAGGTCGGCATCCCGGCACCTGAGCGCCGGCTCAGGGAGTATCCACACCAGCTGTCCGGCGGCATGCGCCAGCGTGTCATGATCGCGATTGCCCTGTCATGCCAGCCGGATATCCTCATCGCGGATGAGCCAACGACGGCCCTGGATGTGACCATACAGGCACAGATACTCAGCCTGATGAAAGACCTGCAGCAGGAAACCGGTATGGCCATCATGTTCATCACGCATGACCTGGGTGTCATTGCCGAACTGTGCGACCGGGTACTGGTCATGTACGGGGGCAGGGTGGTCGAAGAGGCAACCGTAGAAGAATTGTTCAACACACCGCGACACCCGTACACGAAGGGACTGCTGAATGCGATCCCGAAGCTGGACAAGCCGCCGCGCGAGATGCTCCAGACCATACGAGGTATGGTGCCGTCGCTGCATGACTTCCCGGCCGGCTGCCGCTTCCAGAACCGCTGTGACTATGTCGAGGAAGGCTGTCGCCACCAGGCACCAGTACTCAAGGAAGCCGGGGACAATCACAGGGTGCGCTGTTTTCGTGACGAGGAACTGAATGGCTGAATTGCCCCTGCTGCAGGTTGATGAACTGGTCATGCATTTTCCTGTGCATGGCGGTGTCCTGTATCGCCAGGTCGCCACCGTTCATGCGGTAGACGGTGTCAGTTTCACGATCGGAGCAGGCGAGACACTCGGGCTGGTAGGCGAGTCGGGTTGCGGGAAAAGCACGATAGCGCGAGCCTTGCTGCGCCTCTATGAACCCACTGCCGGCAGCGTTAGCTTCGAACAGCGCGACGTGCTGAGCCTGTCCGGCGGTGATCTGCGCGCGCTGCGCGCCAACATGCAGATGATCTTCCAGGATCCTTTCGAATCCCTCAATCCACGTCATACAGTCGGCGACATCATCGCTGAACCGTTCATCATCCATAAGCGGGGCGATGCCGCTTATCGTCGCCGCCGGGTCACTGAACTGCTTGAACGTGTCGGCCTGTCTGCCGATTCCGTCGATCGTTATCCCCATGAATTTTCCGGTGGCCAGCGTCAGCGTATCGGCATTGCACGTGCCATTGCGCTCGACCCGCGCCTGATCATCTGCGACGAGCCCGTGTCGGCCCTCGACGTCTCGATACAATCACAGATACTGAACCTGCTGCTGGATCTGCAGAACGAGATGGGCATTGCCTTCCTGTTCATTGCGCATGATCTGGCCGTGGTCAGGCATATCTCGGACCATGTGGCAGTCATGTACCTGGGGCGTATCGTCGAGATTGCCGACAGTGAAAGCATCTATCGTCAGCCGCTGCATCCGTATACCCGGGCGCTGATCAGTTCCATTCCCATCGCTGACCCTGCACGCCGGCAGCAGTTCAAGCCGTTGCACGGTGAAGTACCATCCCCGCTCAATCCGCCACCGCACTGCCGGTTCGTTGATCGCTGCCCGCACGTGGAGGAAATTTGCCACAGCGAGACACCGGTATTAAAGGCCGTCGATGGCGGTAATGCCGATCATTCGGTGGCATGTCATTTTGCAGGGCGTTTATAGGCGATATGACACCGTTGTCTGTCCAGAAAGTGCGTAGCGCTTATCCGGCATCCACAGGCAACCTGTTTAGATATCGTGGCCCGATTCAACCCGCCGCTGTCAAACAGGCTGATTAATGTTTAACCTGCTCATTTCTATATTCCGATTAACTCAACCAGCAATGGCTCATAGAGGCACCCGTTTATGCGCATAATCACCGTCAACACCAACGGCATACGTGCCGCCGGCCGCAAGGGGTTTTACGACTGGATGTTGCGCCAGAAAGCCGATGTAGTATGCATCCAGGAAACCCAGGCCCAGGAGCATCAACTGACAGACCGCCTCTACCATCCACCCAGCCGGCACGTGTTTTTCCACGATGCTGAGAAGAAAGGCTACTCGGGCGTTGCACTGTACTGCCGTCAGCAGCCGGACCGGATCGTCTACGGCTTGGGCTGGCCGGATATCGACTCTGAAGGGCGCTTCATTCAGGCGGATTATGGCAAGCTCAGCATTATTTCCCTGTACATGCCGTCCGGTTCCAGCAAGGAAGAGCGGCAGGCCGTCAAGTACGACATGATGGACCGGTTAAAGCCGAAGCTTCTGGAGATGCGCCAGGACGGCAGGGAGTACCTGATTTGCGGCGACTGGAATATTGCCCACAAGCAGATTGATCTGAAGAACTGGCGCAGCAACCAGACCAACTCCGGTTTCCTACCCGAGGAGCGGGCCTGGATGGACTGGCTGATCGACGAGGCGGGTTATGTCGATGTATTCCGGAATCTCGTGCCCGATCCGGATCAATACACGTGGTGGTCGAATCGCGGCCGGGCCTGGGACAACAACGTCGGATGGCGCATCGACTACCAGATAGCCACGCCGGGCATTGCCCAAACAGCCGTTGCGGCATCGATTTACAAGCGCAAACGATTTTCTGACCACTCTCCGTTGATAGTAGACTATAGTCACACGTTGAGTGCGTCATTATGACCGGCGCACAGGAGTAGATGTAATGCAGCTAATCAAATCCCACGTAGTTCGTAATTTATTAATTTTCCTCGTTTTTCTTGTCCCACCGCTGCACGCCCAGCAATTCGGCATGCAGGCCCAGGCTACCAGCATTGCCATAATCGATTCAGGCATCAATCCGGTGCCGAGCCTGGCCGGACGCATCGATCAGGGTATCGACCTCGTCGATGGGGCGTTGCCTGCGCAGGATGCCACCTCGATCAAGCACGGCACCAAGGTGGCGCAGATCGCCGCCAGCATAGACGCCAGCAACCGGGTCATGCCGGTCCGAGTACTGGACGGACGCGGTTTCACATCGGCGGGGCGGTTGATTGCCGGTATTAATTTCGCCGCATCGAGCAATGCCCGGGTACTGAACCTGAGCCTGGCGGACGCGACGCGGACTTACAATCCTGCCATTGTGGCGTCGATGATGAACGCGGCTGCCTCCGGTAAGCTGCTGGTCATGGCGGCCGGCAATGAAGGAGCACGAGCGCCGTCTTTCCCGTCAAATATTGCCCGTTTCCTTGGTGGTGCCGGTATTGCCGTCGGCGCACTGGATCGTTCCGGTGATATTGCAAATTACAGTAACCGCGCAGGCCCCACACGGCAGTTCTATGTCCTTGCACCGGGCTACAGCCGCTTCTCACCCCATGTGGGGACATCGTTTGCGGCACCCTATGTTTCCGGTACCGCAGCGGCCATCTATGCACAAAACCCGGGCTTGTCCGCTGCCCAGGTGTCGCAGATCATCTTCTCCACGGCCATCGACATGGGTGCGCCGGGCGTTGACGAGATTTATGGCCACGGCAAGCTGAACCGCCGTGCGGCGCTCGCTCCGCAGGGGCAGGTCTCCGTGCCTACCGCGTCTGATGGTAGCGTTTCCGGCATCAAGGCCGCACCGCTGGGCGGTGTCTCCGTGGGCGCCGGCATCGGGGCTGCGATCCACGCGAGCAAGGGAAAACTCGGCAGCACCCTGGTACTGGACGCCTACGAACGTCCCTACGTGGTCAACCTTGGTGACATGATCGAGGTGCGTGACGACAGCCTGGGACTGGATGACCTGGTGCAGTCACTCAAGCGCCGTACCGAGTACTCGGATCTTGCCATCACCGACAACCTGAGCCTGGGGGTCTGGTACGGCGAAGATGAACTGCAGCGCTTCGAACGCGAAACGACCGGTCAGCGTGACAGCTACGAGTATGACTGGTCGCTGTCCCTGCAGCAGGGTGACCAGACGGGTGCCTACTACGCGCTGAACATGAACCTCGATCCCCGCCAGTTCTTTGGTGCGGCAGAGCAAGTGAGTCCCTACGCCGTTTTCGACCGGCGCAGCCTGACGGCCCCCTATGCCGGCTTTGCGGCAAACGGGAACATGGCCCTGACCGGCTACCGGCTGGATAACGGCACGGACCTGAGGCTTGGATTAATCAGCATGGACGATGCGACGGAGACGACAGGCAGCAGCCAGTCTATGCTGATGGAAGCCAGCACCCGACCGCTCGAGAAGCTGAAACTGGGTGTCCAGCTGTCAGCCCTGTCCGAGCAGGGCAGCCTGTTCGGTAGTTCGGCCAACGGCGCATTGAGCGTCGATCATGCCGATACCGTCGCGGCAGGATTGCTTGCCGGCTATGAACTAATACCAGGTCTGTCCCTGCAGATGCTTTACAGCCAGGGCTATACGCGGGTAGATGACAGCAACAACAGCCTGCTGAACAACTTCAGTGGTCTACGCAGTGACAGTTACGCGCTCGGCCTGCAGGGCAGGGGATTGCTCGCCGGAGATGACAGCTACGGGATTACGCTTTCCCGCCCACTGCATGTGAACAGCGGTCGTCTCAACCTCAGCGTGCCGGGCGATATCGATGTCTACAGCCGTGAAGTGTCGTTCGACACTGAAACCATAGACCTGGGTGGCGTGCAGCGGCAGACAGACCTGGAACTGGGTTATCACCTGCCGGTGGGCAAGGAGACTGGGTTTGCCAGCTATCTGCGTTACCGGCATGACCCGGCCGGTGTCCTCGAACAGGACGGCAATGGCCGTTATGGCGTGATGATGAGTGTGACGTCGCGGTTCTAGGAACAGGTTGAAAAAAACCATGTGGGAGCGACAGCCTGTCGCGAAATACCTCAGTTAAATGAGATCGCGACAGGCTGTCGCTCCCACCGAATTAATTACGCCGAAGCTAGCTTCATTGGGGTTTGTCCATCAACTTGTCCAGCTCCTCCTTCAACTTCGGCAGGATTTCGTCGTAGCCGTAGCGCCCCAGGGTTTCGGTGCCTTTCTTCAAGGTCACGGCACGCGGTCCGCACCATAGCCCCAGGTCGGCATCATCCGTTTCACCGGGACCGTTGACCCGGCAGCCCATCACGGCGATGGTGGCGGGAAAATCCTTCGCATAGCGTGTCATCTTGCGCACATCTTCAGCGAGGTCGATGAAGGCCTCGTTCTCAACCCGTGAGCAGCTCGGGCAGCTGATGATGTTGAGGTGGTCAAGGTCGAAATGTACGACGCTGCGTACGCGTCCTTCGGCAATGTCGGAGAGTATCTCGTTGCCGGCGTCGATCTCTTCCGGTTTGCGGTCATTCGGTAGGGTCAGGGAAACACGGATGGTATCGCCAATGCCCTGGCTGATCAGCTGCTCGAAGGCAATGCGTGTTTTGATGACGCCTTCCGGCGGCAGGCCTGCTTCGGTCACACCGAGATGCAGCGGTATGTCCGGGCGAGCTTCGGCGAAACGGCGATTGGCTTCGATAACCTTGGTCGGGTCGGAATCTTTCAGCGAGACGACGTATCGTTCGAAGCCGATGCTGTCGAGGAACTCGCAGTGCTCCATGGCGCTGGCCAGCATGGGTGAGATGGAGTCGTCAGCGGGGAACTGGTCCTTCTTGTCCGGGTCGACCGAGCCGGCATTCACACCCACCCTGATGGCGCAGTCGTTTTCTAGCGCAATGTCGACCAGGTAGCGCACCTTGTCCTGCCAGGGCTTCTTGCGTTCATGATGGTACAGGTGACCCGGGTTGTAGCGAATCTTCTGTACCAGCGGGGCGACCAGTTCGGCCATGCGATAGTTTTCCTGCAAATCGACCGAGAGGTTGGCCTCGGTGCTGGCACGTATTGTCTCCAGTGCCGCGGCATCCTTACGATTGTCGACGGCGATGCGCACGATGCCGGCTCCGGCCTCATGCAGCGCATTGGCCTGTTTTGTCGTGGCTTCAGTGTCCTGTGTCCGTGTAGCACACATGCTCTGCACGACGATGGGATTGCCATCGCCGATAACGACACTGCCGACGCTGACGGCGCGGGTTGGATTGCGGGGTAGATCCATGAAACGTATACCTTGCGTAGGGACGCACAGGCTAATGAAAGCGTGGCTTGACTGCAACCATTTTGATCGTGGCTGTTTGCACTGGCGGAACAGGTGTGGCCAATCAGGTGGCATGACGTCATTCATCCACGGGAAATCATTGTTCCATCGTTGCAATGACCGGCTCGATGCGTGAATCAGCCTGATGTCACCGCATTAGGTACCTGATAGCTGTTCTGCTCAAGGTTCGCCAGCCATAAATCTATTTTCTAATTCCTGAATTCCAGACAGTATCGGAATGACCGGTCGGGTAAGGGTGGATGGCATGACAACAAGTGGTTATCGAGGTGCCGTGGTGGGCTGCCAGGTAAACAAGTTACCCACGTCTACGACCTTAAGACGATCGTCATGCCGGACTTGATCCGGCATCGAGGATAAAGAATGAGCTTGTGTTAGATGCATCGATAAAGCTCGCCCGCTACCGGATACGCTCCACGCATGATGAATCTGGCTGAATGAATCAGGTCGGTGTAAGCTCGCAGTCCATTGAAAGGAGTGTCTGATGCTGGAAATTTTAGTCAAACTGCTTATCAGCTACCTGCTGGGATCGCTGATGGGCGGCCTGGTGTTGGGTAAAGTGCTGGGCGGTGCGGATCTTCGCACTGTTGGCAGCGAAAGCGCCGGTGCCACCAATGCGCTGCGGACGCGCGGTAAAGGCTTTGCGGCCGGTGTTTTTCTGATCGATATCCTCAAGGGTCTGGCTGCCGTAACCATCGTTGCTGGCTTCGCCTGGCCGGGTGGCGACACAGCATTGTTGTCTCCGTTGGCACTCTCCGCAGCATGCGGTGTTGCTGCAGTGCTGGGTCATCTCTATCCCGTATTTTTTGGTTTCCGTGGTGGCAAGGGAGTGGCAACACTGCTTGGAACGATGCTTGGACTGTCTCCTGCGATACTTGGCGTGGCACTGGCCGTGTGGGTCGTTATCCTGCTCGCATCCGGCTATGTCGGGCTGGCATCGATATCGGCCGGGGTCGCCGCAGCACTGGCCGCCCTGTTCTGGTCACCGGGTGCACTGAATTCACCCATCACTATTTTTTGCCTGCTCATGGCAGTGCTGGTTATCTATACGCATCGCAGCAACATTCAGCGCCTGATGGATGGATCCGAACACAAGTTCGACGTTTGGGGGAAATTCAGGAAGTAGTGGTGGCTGTGACTGACTACGCTTCAACCCCATTGATCAAACCGGTTTGGAAGTTTAGGTTTACTGGAGGGAGAGCTTGTCTCCTAATCAATCGGGCATGTCAGGTGGGTAAGGATGTTTGTGGGAGCGACAGCCTGTCGC
>JARFQC010000179.1 GCA_029287965.1 Arenicellales bacterium | reverse complement strand
TAGTAAGACTGTGGACTATATCACATGTATATACCTTGTGTTTATTTGAAAGTAGTATATAGTTTGTATGCACAATGTAAATAAAAAAGGAGTGTTACTCATGAACATGCGTGTCGCACAGGCTGAACTGCGTGAACCGCCGAAGGTCAGGCCATACGGGCTTGCCCTCGAGGCCGTGGCATTTGTCGCAGTCAGTTACTTTTTGGTTGGGTTTATTATCTGATCGAGAGTCCTGGCGCGTTAGGTACACACGCGAGCCCGTTTTCTGTCGCTCCTGATCGGGCCAGGGGCATCCAGACACCAGTATTGCAGGGTACTGGTGCAGGATCCTTCCTCCTCAGAATTCCGTGATTTCCACCGTCCAATGGCCCTAATGCAGTATGAAGGCCGCCAGTCCCAGGAAAATAAGGAATCCCAGCGTATCGGTGATACCGGTGATCAGTATGCTGCTGCCGAGTACCGGGTCATGGCCCGCCTGCTTGAGGCTGACCGGTATCAGTACGCCGGTCAGGGCAGCGACCATCAGCGTGATGACCATTGCCAGCAGCATGATCACCGCGAGATCAACGCGCTGGTAAAGCAAGTACGTGGCAAAGGCCATGATCCCGCCCCAGATCAGCCCGTTCATGACACCAATGGCCAGTTCCTTGCTCAGCAGACGACCGAAATTTGATGTGTTGAGCTGATTGAGCGCCAGCGAGCGGATAACCAGTGCCATGGCCTGGTTGCCGGCATTGCCGCCGACATTGGCAGTGATGGGCAACAGCGCTGCAAGCGCCACGACCTGGGCGATGGTGTCCTCGAACTGGCCGATGATGCGTGATGCGATGAAGGCGATGACCAGGTTCAGCCCCAGCCATGGCCAGCGGTTGCGTCCCGACTGCAATACCGGCGCGAAGATGTCTTCCTCTTCACGCAGGCCGGCCTGGGCGAGGATGTCCTTTTTGGATTCTTCCTGCACGTATTCCAGCACGGCCTCGACATTGAGGCAGCCGAGCAGCTGGCCATGTACATTGGTCACCGGCGCGGTGATCAGGTTGTAACGTTCAAAGGCTGCGGCTGCTTCCTCGAGCGGATCGTCGGTATGGAAGGCGAGCGGATCCGGGTTCATGATGTCGCCGACGACAGTATCCGCCTCGTTGACCAGCAGGGCTTCGAGTGACAGCGTGCCCTTGAGATGTCCGGTCCTGTCCACGACCATCAGCAGCGTCGAGTCCTCGGGCAGCTCACCGCGGCGGCGCAGAAAGCGCAGCACTACCTCGAGCGTATTGTCGACACGGACCGTGACGATGTCGAAATCCATCAGTGCCCCGACACTGTGCTCCGGGAACGAGGCGGCTGTCCTGACCTGTTCACGGTCTAGGTGCTCCAGTGATTCCATCAGCTCGGGAATGATATGGCTGGGCAACTGAGGCAGCAGGTCGGCCAGCTCGTCGGTCTCCAGTTGCCAGGCGGCGCGCATTACGTCTTCGCGACCCATGTCCCGGAGGATGCTTTCACGCACACCGTCGGACAGTTCGACCAGCACCGCGCCCATGTGTCCCCTGTCGACCTGGTCCCACAACTGGCTACGTTCTTCCAGTGGCAGGCTCTCCAGTGCGAAGGCGATATCGGCCGGGTGCATGCGGTTGATCTGCTGGCGCAACTGGTTGCTTTGCTGCCGCTCGACCAGTGACTGTACCAGCTGGTGGCGCGGCATCTCCGAGCGTTCGACCAGGCCGCTGACGAGTTGCTGCTTCTCCAGCAGGCCCTTGATATGGGCCAGCAGGTCATCGGTATGACGGTGGTGATGCACCCCGGCGTCTGTCTGCTGCGTTTCGGTCATGTTGAAGTAGATTCGTCGAAAAGGCATTTGTATAGCATGTTGGATGATCAATGCCGAGCGCTACCAGTCCATGTCATTAAATCATCATCATTCTGTCACATGGACTCACTATATTCGCCGTCGACAGCATCCCCGGCTGTGGTCCCGGCTGTCATGAAACCGGGGGTGCCATTGCCATGCACAAACACCATGTGGAGAGGACAGCAGGATGAGTAAGTTTGAATTGACGATCTACGATGCCAATACCTTGCACGGTACGGCCGATGCGGCCAAGCAGGCAGCCTTCAATGAACAGGTGCATCGCTGGGGGCAGGACGAGCCGATCGAGTGGTTTGAAACTGAGGTTGGCTGGGAAGGGTTCAATGCACTGGGTTTCTATTCGATCAAGCTGGTGGATGCCTGACCTGCTAGCAACCGTTATGTCAGCCGGTTGTGAAAACAGTGCTGACTGGCTTGTGCAAGTTCGGTCACGTTATCCGCACTTGCTTATTATCTGAGTCGCTTTAACCATACTGGCGTGTCATAAAATCTTCATTGGCCTGAAACGCCAGCGACACAGATGCGGCCTAGCATTCGTAGCATGGAAACGCTGCGGTCAGAGTCCATCCCACAGGAGCGAGAAGGTGACTGGTTTCGCGTTCTCGATCAATACGAGCTTGATGTCACCCGCTTTCTCAACCAGGTGGGCCGGTTGCCTTTATTGCACCGCTGCATGCCGTGGATCAGTCGATCCGGCGACGGGGTATTCTGGTATACCCTCATGGCCGCTATTTTCCTGTTTGGCGGACAGCAGGGCAGGCTGGTTGCGATACAGATGGCTGTTACCGCCATCGTCGGTGTCGCTGTCTACAAGCTGCTTAAGAATACCCTCCTGCGGGCGCGGCCGTTCATCACCCACCCCGAAATCTGCCGCCTGACGGCGCCGCTGGATTACTACAGCTTTCCGTCGGGGCATACGCTGCATGCGGTGGCCTTCACGCTGGTCAGTGGAGCCTGGTATCCGATGCTGTTATGGATCACGTTCCCGTTCATGCTGCTGGTGGCCATGTCGCGCGTGCTGCTGGGGCTGCATTATCCCAGTGACGTCATGGCCGGCGCGTTTATCGGGGCGGCGCTGGCAAGCCTGAGCCTGTCTCTCTTCTAGTATTACTTCTGCAGGCATCAGCCAGCGTATGCGCATCCTGAAAATCACCGATGTCTATTTCCCGCGCGTCAACGGCGTGTCTACCTCGATCCAGACATTTCGCCGTCAATTCATTGCCAGTGGTCACCGGGTGACGCTGATCGCCCCGAACTACGACGGCCAGCCCTGCGAAGACGATGACGATGTGATTCGCATTCCGTCCCGTCAGCTGCCGGTCGATCCCGAAGACCGCATGATGCGCCTGACGGAGATCAAGAAGCTGAGTGACGAGCTGAAGCAGCAGGACTACGACGTCATCCATATCCATACGCCTTTCGTCGCGCACTATGCAGGGCTTCACCTCGGGCGCGAACTGGGTCTGCCGGTGGTCGAGAGCTATCACACTTTCTTCGAGGAGTATTTCTACAACTATATTCGCTGGCTGCCGCGCTCCTGGCTGCGGGCGCTGGCGCGCTCTCTTTCCCGGGTGCAGTGCAACAAGGTCAACTCGATCGTGGTGCCGTCACAGCCGATGTTCGATGTACTGCGGGGCTACGGGGTGCAGCGACACATGGACATCATTCCGACTGGCATCAACCTTGCGGAACCGTCGGGTGGTGATGGTCAGCGTTTTCGCGCAGAACACGGTATCGATCCAGCGCGCAAGACCATGCTCTATGTCGGCCGTGTGGCCTATGAGAAAAACATCGCCTTTCTGCTCGATGTGCTCGTGGAAGTACGCCAGACGATCCCCGACGTGCTGTTGATCCTCGCCGGCGAGGGGCCTGCGCTCGAACGTCTGACCGAGCAGGTCAGGGCAGGAGGCCTGCATGACAATGTGCTATTCGTCGGTTACCTTGATCGCGGCCAGCCCCTCAACGACTGTTACTGCGCCGGTGATGTATTCGTCTTTGCCTCGGCCACTGAGACACAGGGGCTGGTGCTACTCGAGGCTATGGCGCTGGGTGTGCCGGTGGTTTCCACTGCGGTCATGGGCACCGC
>JARFQC010000141.1 GCA_029287965.1 Arenicellales bacterium | reverse complement strand
TCTATGCAGCCGACGATGCCTTGCCATTGGCGGATATCCACCTGCACTACAATGCCGACCAGGCGGAAGTCATCGAAGCAGGTGAAGTCATGCAGATACTGCATGACAACAATGTTGCCTTCGGTATCGTATCGAGCAGGCCGCCGGGGCTTGCAGCTGACCTGGCCGAGGAGTCAGGCGGCTGGCTGGTGCCGTTTTTCATGCCGTACCTGGAGCCCGACCGCAAAGCGGACTGGTTCTTTGACGACAGGGTGCTGGCGGCTTCTCGCGAAGCGTTGGCATCCGGCCGCTTCAAGGGGCTGGGCGAGATGCACCTGATTGTCGGTTTCGCTCCGTCGCTTAAAAAGCACCATGAAGTGATAGACGGGATGCTGGAGCTGGCGGCGGAATACGACGTGGTTGCCCTGATTCACGCCGAAGCTTCGAATTATCGCTACTTCCTGCCGTTGTGTCTGCGTCACCCGCAGGCAAAGATTCTGTGGGCTCATGCCGGCAGCGTGCTGCCGCCGGAACAGGTCGGCGAGCTGATGCGTGCCTGTCCGAATGTGTGGATAGACATGTCGGCTCGCGATCACATGCGCTACGGGCAGACGAATCCCATTGTCGGTGATGACGGGCATCTGCTGCCCGGCTGGAATGAGCTGATCCTGGCGTTTCAGGACCGCGTCCTGGTGGGCTCCGATCCTTACTATTATGAGGGTGATGCTACCTGGGACACCCCCAACACGGGCTGGAACTTCGTCACTGAGATCATCAGTTTTCATCGCCGCTGGCTGGCTGCCTTGCCACGCGAAATCCAGGTCAAGCTGACCCTTGATAATGCCCTCAACCTGTTCGGCAAGCTGGGGCAGGATGCCATGACAGCAAATCCGGTGTTCAGTCGCTGCACGAAAACACCCTGTCCGTAATACCGCCATCCGCTGTTTATGTTTGTCCTTGATGACGGCCCGAGCCGGGCAGGGTTATCATTAGGCGGATATGGACAAATCTCTCAAATTCGATCCCGATTGCCGGCGCTGCGAGCGCCTGGCGAGCTTCCTTGATGATGTGCATGACAGGTATCCGGACTACCATGCGCGGCCTGTCGCCGCCTTTGGTGATCCTGATGCACGCTTCCTGGTAGTCGGTCTTGCCCCGGGTATGCACGGGGCCAATGCAACCGGCCGTCCCTTTACCGGCGATCATGCCGGCATCCTTTTATACGAGACCCTGTACAAGCATGGCTTTGCCAGCCGCCCGGAGTCGGTCTCGGCCGGCGATGGCCTCGAGCTGCTTAACTGTCGTATCACCAATGCGGTCAAGTGCCTGCCACCGGCAAACAAGCCGGTGGGCAGCGAGATCAACGAGTGCAATGCCTACCTTGCAGCAGAACTGCTCAACCTGCAGCCCGGGAGTGTCGTGCTTGCCCTGGGTTCTATAGCTCATCGCGCCTGCGTACGGGCTCTGGGTGGGCGGCAAAAGGATTTTGCCTTCGCGCATGATGTTCAGCATCAGCTCGGCACGCTGACACTGGTCGATTCCTATCACTGCAGTCGCTACAACACGCAGACGCGCCGGCTCACTGCGGATATGTTCGATGCCGTCTTCAAACGGGTGAGCAAACTGATCAATGATGCCAGTGCGGCCACCTGAGTATGCCCGATAGCGACAAGGGCTTTGACCATAAATCATTCCTGAAGACATTGTCCGCTTCGCCGGGCGTCTACCAGATGTACGATGCCAGCGACAAACTGCTCTACATCGGCAAGGCGAAAAACCTGAGGAATCGCGTGTCGAGCTACTTCCGCAGCAGGGGGTTGACCGATCGCATGGTCTCCCTGGTGCAGCAGATTGCACGCATAGACGTCACGATCACCCATACCGAGACCGAGGCGTTGCTGCTGGAGAGCAACCTGATCAAGCGTCACCGGCCGCGCTACAACATTATCCTGCGGGACGACAAATCTTACCCCTACATACGCCTGAGCACTGACCAGGACTTCCCCGGCCTGTTTTTCCATCGCGGCAGGCACAGCAGGAAGGAACGTTACTTCGGGCCGTATCCAAGCGCCTCGGCAGTCCGCGAGACACTGGCACTGCTGCAGAAGACTATCCCGGTGCGGCAATGCGAGGAAAGCTACTTCCGCAATCGCTCGAGACCCTGCCTGCAGTATCAGATCAAGCGCTGCACGGCCCCCTGTGTCGATTTGATCAGCAGGCAGGATTACGCCCATGACGTTGAGCAGGTGATGCTATTCCTGGATGGTAAAAGCGATGCGCTGATCGATTCACTGGCGAGTGAAATGGAACAGGCATCGGCGGCGCTGGAATTCGAGAAAGCGGCGGTCTTGCGTGATCGCATAGCACGCGTGCAACGTATCCAGGAACGCCAGTACGTCAGCGGTGCGAAGGGGGATATCGATGTGATCGTGCTCGTCCACGAAGGTCTCACCGTTGCCGTCGGGGTGATGTTCATTCGTGCCGGGCGCTCGCTGGGCACCAAGGTACTGTTTCCAGGATTCAAGCTTGAACTGGACGACGCGGACATGCTCATGTCGTTCATCGCCCAGTACTACCTGAGTAAACCGCCTGCACGGGAAATCCTGCTGGCCGTACCGCTGCCCGAAAAAGCCGTGCTCGAAGAGGCATTGTCGAAGCGGGCGGGTTTCAGCGTGCGCATCAGTGTCGGCCAACGCGGAGAACGCAGGCGCTGGCTGGAGAGTGTCCGTATCAACGCCGGTGACGTGCTGCGCAGGAAAATCGCCAGCCGCAGTGACTACCAGCAGCGTCTCGACGATCTGAAAAAACAGCTGAAACTGGAGGCCGTGCCCGAGCGTATGGAGTGTATCGACATCAGCCACACCCAGGGTGAAGCAACGGTCGCGTCGCTGGTGGTGTTCGGTCCCGAAAGCCCGCTGGGTGACGAGTATCGCCGATACAATATAGAAGGCATCACCCCGGGCGACGATTACGCGGCAATCCGCCAGGCACTGAGCCGCCGCTACCAGCGCATGCTGGAAGAGGGGGCACGATTGCCGGACGTGCTGTTCATCGATGGCGGTAAGGGTCAGCTGGGCGTCGCGGTCGAGGTAATGAATGAACTGGCAATTCATAGTGTTTTTCTGCTTGGTGTGGCCAAGGGACGTGAGCGCAGGGCCGGCTGGGAACGGCTGTTCCTGCCTGATAGCGAACGGCCACTGATGTTGAAACAGGATTCACCGGCGCTGCTGCTGATCCAGCAGATCCGCGACGAAGCACATCGCTTTGCCATTACCGGCCACCGGCGCCGCCGGGCCAAGGCGCGGGTGACGTCCACGCTGGAGGAGATACCGGGCATCGGCGAGAAAAAACGACAAGCCCTGCTGCG
>JARFQC010000118.1 GCA_029287965.1 Arenicellales bacterium | reverse complement strand
ATAGTCAGGACCGGACTGGTCGGTTACCTTGTCGACAAAAGCGATGATGTTTTGCCTGGATTCGCTGTCATTCCAGGAGGGAAGCACAGTTGAGTCAGCTGCCGATGCAGTAAATGAAAACAGTCCTGCATTGAATGTGACCAGTAAAACGGTGAGTTTGATTGTATTCATCTTGATTCTCGCCTGGCTGGTTTTTAAAAGCTGGAGCCCGGTATTAAGGGTATGACATTGAGTGCTTCAAGCACGCTGCCTACCACTGAAAATGCCGCCCATCAGGGCGGCATTCATACAGCGCTCAGATTGGTTTAGTGTGAACCTGTACTGGTTTCCAGCTTTTCCATGACCTGGTCGAGGCTGAAACTTGCGGCCTTCTGGCGTGGCGGGAACTCCGCAAAGGTCTTGAGGAAATTACCCACGTAAGTCTGTGCCGGCACCAGCAGGTACGCACGATCCAGCAACCAGTCATAGTAGGTGTTGGATGTAATACTTGCACGTTCATACGGATCGCGGCGCAGATTATAGATGTTGGGTATACGCAGCGGTACAAAAGGCTCGATCCAGGCCTGCAAGGTGGCCTCGGCACGCTGTTCCATGAAGATGATTTTCCAGTCGCTGTAGCGAAGCGCAGTCAGGTCGCCGTCATCCGAGAAATAGAAAATCTCCTTGCGCGGTCCCTCTTTTATCTGGCCGGTCAGGTAAGGCAGGAAATTATAACCATCCAGGTGGACCTTGTAGTTTCTGCCCATTGCCGATTTACCGGTCAGCAGGTCTTTCTTCACGCGTGTGTCACCTGCGGCAGCAACGAATGTCGGCAGCCAGTCCATGTGATGCATGATGTCGTTGGAAACCGATCCTTCTTCGATCTGTCCGGGCCAGCGCACCATGGCAGGTACGCGCCAGCCGCCTTCCCAGTTGGTGTTTTTCTCACCGCGGAATGGCGTCATGCCGGCATCGGGCCATGTGTTCATATGCGGGCCATTGTCAGTCGAATAGAACACGATGGTGTTGTCGGCGATCTTAAGTTCATCGATCAGGTCGAGGAATTTGCCGATATGGCGGTCATGCTCGAGCATGCCAGCCGTATATTCATCAGCGCCCGGAAAGACCTCCTTGGCCTTGGCCATACTTTCGTCCTTTACGTGAGTACGGAAGTGCATCCGGGTACCGTTCCACCAGACAAACCAGGGTTTACCGGCGGCATGCTGCTCACGAATGAACTCGATGGCACGATCCGAGGTCTCGTCATCGACTGTTTCCATCCTTTTCTTCGTCAGCGGACCGGTATCTTCAATCTTCTGGGTGCCGTCAGGCTGCGCCCACGAGTGAATGACGCCGCGCGGGCCGAACTTCTCAAGGAAGGTCTTCCCGTCGGGCATCTTCATATCGCGGGGGTAGTCCACGTTCTCCGGCTCTTCCTCAGCATTCAGGTGGTACAGGTTGCCGAAAAATTCGTCGAAACCGTGGTTGGTCGGCAGGTGCTCATCACGGTCACCGAGGTGATTTTTACCGAACTGACCGGTCGCATAGCCGAGTGGCTTGAGCATGGACGCGATAGTCGGATCCTTGGTGCTCAGGCCTTCCTTTGCACCGGGCAGGCCCACCTTGCTGAGGCCGGTTCGGAACACGCTCTGCCCGGTGATGAACGAAGAGCGACCCGCAGTACAGGACTGTTCAGCGTAGTAGTCAGTAAAGACCATGCCTTCTTCCGCGATGCGGTCGATGTGGGGTGTCTGGTACCCCATCAGCCCACGGGTATAGTTTGATATGTTTGACTGGCCGACATCATCGCCCCAGACAACAAGTATATTCGGCTTGTCCGCCGCGGCCCATGCGCTGCCTGTGCCAGCGATGGCCAGTATCAGCGAGGTCAGGATTGCCTTGAGTTTCATGCTCTGCTCCTTCTCTAGTGGTTGTGTTGCAGTTTTTATTCTGATTCGTCGACGACAGTTGCACCGTCAGCGTTGGTTGCGACGGATTTCATGCCGATACTGCAACCGCTGGCTGACTTGTACATCTGGCTCTTGCCTATGACCTGGCCATTGGTTGCGTTGAGTACGAAGTATTCCTTGCCATTGCTTGACGCCTTGGTCTCAAAGCGCGCTTCATCTTTAGAATTCTTCTTGACCGAATCAATGCCACCCTGGCAGCCGCGTTTATCCTTGTAGCCCTGGCTGGACAGAATGACCTGGCCATTTGATGCTTTCAGGTTGAAGTAGTACTTGTTGTCTTTGCCCCTGGTTATGACGAATTTACCTGCCATCGTAGTTCCCCTTTGGTGTGGTGGATTAGACGAAAGACCATGCCGACGATTAATAGCCTGACGGGATGATCCACCGTGATGTTGATATGCCTGCCTGTTCAGAAAAGCGGCCGGCCTTCGTTGTGCTGTTTGGCGACTTCGAGGTTCTCATTTATCTTTTGCTTGATCTTGTCCAGCTTGGCGAACTTGGCCGTGTCGACTTCGCTTTTTACACTTCGGTTCTTGCCATCGTCGCTGATCAACGTGAGCTTCTTGTCGGCATCAATCAGATAAACGGCAAGGAGATCTTTTCTTTCCGTGCCGGGTTTAACAGCATCAACATAGTTATCGAGAATCAGTACGGGTTTGCTCTGTTTGTCTATCGGCTTGTCCGGATCATCAATGTAAGCCAGCACCATGTGTGCTTCACCGGTCTTGATGATCTTGGCGTAAGTTAACCTGAGATGGTCCTTCGGTACACCCATAATGCGTAGCATCATAAATTTTGCGATCGCAATGTCTTCGCAGTCACCACCAAACGTGGTGATGGTTTCCAGTGGTGTGGCCCAGTAATCGTCTTTATTATACTTCGCGCGGTCTGCAATCCATGGCAGGTGATTCATCGTTTCGTTGGTGACTTTGAGCTTGACGTCGATCGGCTGATCGACGTTTTCAAGCATAATCTGGTGCAGCTTGCGCATGCGGTCTGCCCCTGGCTTACCGTGCTGTTGTTCAATAAATTCAAACAAGCTTTCCGACCACGGCTGGAAGTTCGTGTCACCGCCAGATGCAGTAGCGGTCATGATGAGCAGAGCGGCAGCTAGTATATAGCTTAGTGGTTTTATCATGATTTAAGCTCCTGTTCCGCGCACGTAATTTGTTATTGTATACCTATAAATGTGAAGAATATATGAAGGCAGACGCACCCGAATCAGAACAGTGACGAGATGGCAAGGATCAGGTTATCCGTGTTAGAACCCACTTCCTCGCGGGTGCGGCCGTTCACGTAGGCGAGCTTGATGCTCGATGTCTTGCTCAGAGGTTTACCAGCGCTGAGTGCATAAAGAAAGTCCTGCCTTTTATCGTCTTTGGATACGCCATTGATGGTTGATTCCCCGCCCCAGTCATAACCGGCACTCGCAGATAGCCAGAGGCGATTATTGAATGTATGAATCACGTGCCCCTGCACCAGGTAAAGTGGTTCCTGTTCTCGTGTGTTGCCATTCCAGAACTCGTCGTTGTCGGTGTAAAAAAACGCTGATCCGGTGAGTTCAAAGGACCAGCGATTGCGCACGTGCAGTGCACCGATCTGTGGCCGGATAATGAATCGATTGCTACCCAGGTTCAGTAGCTTGTCTTCATAGTACTGACCCAGTGGGAGTGAGATAGCCAGAGCAGCCCCGGCAATTGTCGTGGTTGTATTGGATGCCCGGTAATTACGGAAGTCCTGCCCCTTCAAGGCCGGGGCACCAAGGAAATTAACGGATACACGGATGCGTGGATCACCCATGCCTTCGCGTTCGACGGATGCCGGTTCCCCGGCGAGCAGACCTTGCCATCTTGCACTCTGTAGCGGCAGATGCACATCGACACGCGCGGTCTTGCCTGACCAGTTGAAGGTGCGGATGTAAGTGGCAATGAGGCTGTCCAGTTCTATTGTTCCCTCTTCCACCTCCAGTACCGGGTCGAGGAAAATGTCGCCTTCGGTTCTGACGTAGCCGACACCAAGGTAATTCGTATCTACAGGCAAATGCGTCCAGCGGCGCGGTTCAAGTTCCTGGGCGGTAGCGACTTCGCTGAACGCGAACCAGATCAGAATGCCGCTCAGGGCCAGTCTGGCCGTAAAGCATTTATGGGATAAGCTATGTAGCAAATATATAGTCCGTCAAATTGTGCTCATGTTTGTGATGACTCGCGCCTGTTACCAATACAGGTTAACCCACTGGCTGAAGGTGTTCGATCAACAGCTGGGCCGTTCTGCGGCCACGGAATTCGTTCACGTCCAGTTTGTAAACTGCCTTGATTTTACCGCGAACCTTATCCTCAAATCCTTCGCGAATATTGAACATGATGGCGTCCAGTGTAACGCTGCCGAATGACAGTTCCATTTTCAGGTGATTTCTACCCACGATGCGTCGATGGATGACGTCAAATTCTCCCTCGAACATCGGCTCAGGAAATTGCTGGCCCCACGGCCCTGCCTGCCTCAACAGCATGGCCGTGTTGAGCGTCATGTCTTCCTGTTCCAGTTCGCCGTCGGTCATCATGATCCGTTCCAGGTCACTGTCACCCAGCAGGCGGTGCACTTCTTCGTCAAAAGCCTCGCTGAATTCAGTGTAGCTGGCCGCTGGCAGGGACAACCCGGCTGCCATGGCATGACCGCCGAAGCGGGTGATCAGGCCCGCATGGCGAGTGGCAACAGCGTCGAGGGCATCACGGATATGCAGACCGGGTATCGACCGTGCCGAGCCCTTCAGCTCCCCGGGGGTGCCGCTTTCATCCCCGGCCGGTGCAAATGCGATCACCGGGCGGTGATAGCGTTCCTTGATCCTGGATGCGAGGATGCCAATGACGCCCTGGTGCCAGCTTTCATCAAAGATGCACAGACCGGTCGGCAGGTCGGATGTCAGCTTCAGATTGCGCAGAACCTGCATGGCCTGCTCCTTCATGCTGTCTTCGATACTGCGACGTTCGCGGTTCAACTGGTCAAGCTTGGCCGCAATCTCGTTAGCCTGTTCCCGATCGTCGGCAAGCAGGCACTCTATGCCAACTGACATTTCCTCGATGCGGCCTGCTGCGTTTAATCGTGGCGCAACAAAATAACCGAGATCGGAGGCCGACAGGTTGCCCTGCTGCTTTCCAGCCACGTCGATCAGCGCAGTAATACCGGCACAGCAGTGTCCGGCGTTGATGCGTGCCAGTCCCTGCTTGACCAGGGTGCGATTGATTCGATCAAGTGGAACGACATCGGCCACGGTACCCAGGGCGACGAGGTCCAGTAGGTCGGCCAGGTTGGGTTCGCTGATGCCCTGCTTTGCAAACCATCCAGTATCGCGAAGATGCTTCCTCAGTGCTGAGAGCAGGTAGAAGGCCACGCCGACGCCGGCAATGTTGCGGGAAGGAAAATCATCGCCGGGTTGGTTCGGATTGATGATGGCGTTGGCTTGCGGGAGTTCGTCACCGGGTAAATGATGGTCCGTAACGAGCACCTTGATGCCCAGCTGCCTGGCTGCGGCAACACCGTCGATGCTGGCTATGCCATTGTCGACCGTGATGATCAGGTCCGGATTCTGTTCGGCGGCGACGGCGACTATTTCGGTGGTCAGGCCATAACCAAACTTGAATCTGTCCGGCACGAGGTAGGCAACCTGTTCAACACCCATCGAGGTGAGGCC
>JARFQC010000117.1 GCA_029287965.1 Arenicellales bacterium | reverse complement strand
GAGACCAGGTCAGCAAGATAGCCTGATTATATTTAGCGGGGCATCTGTACAGCCGGACAGTCTCCGGCACGGCCCCAAACCTTGCCGGGTCCGGCGTCGCCCGACGCCGGACAAATGACCCGATGCGCTATCGGCAAGGGGGTGCGCAAGCCTGATTGGCTGACCCGGGTGAAACAAGGGTAAAATACCCAGTTCCCTGAACAAAACAATACTTCTCTCCATGCCGTCCATGCTGCTCAAAGTGCTGCCATTCCTTAACTGGCTGCCACCCAAAAAAGAGACGTTACGTTCTGACCTGATTGCAGGCATAACCGTGGCGATGATCCTCGTTCCGCAGAGCATGGCGTATGCGGCACTTGCCGGCCTGCCGGTAGTCTACGGTCTTTATGCCTCTTTCCTGCCCGTCATCGTAGCGTCATTGTGGGGGGCATCACGCTTCCTGCACACCGGTCCGGTGGCCATGCTGTCACTGATGTCTGCGGCCGCTATCGAGCCGCTGGCCACGCGCGGCAGTGAGGAGTTTATCCAGCTGTCCCTCGTCCTCGCATTAATGGTCGGTGTGCTGCGCCTACTGCTGGGCCTGTTCCGCATGGGCGTATTGATCAACCTGGCATCGCATCCCGTCATCCTGGGGTTCACCAACGCTGCTGCACTGATCATCGGCTTATCACTGGTAAACGGCTTCCTTAATGTACCGATGCCGCGCTCTGACAGCTTCCTCGCCGACCTTTTGCAGGTCTTCAGCCAGCTGCCCACCACGCATTTGCCGACCCTGATGTTCGGCCTGGGCACACTGGCCGCCCTGTACCTGCTGCGTCGCTACTATCCAAAGCTGCCGGGTGTATTGATCGTCGTGATTGCCGGCATCCTGATCAGTGCCGTGACCGGGTTCGAGGATAACCGTGTCGTCCGTTCCGAGCAGATTGCCGACCCTGCCGCGCGTGCATCGTTCGAGTCGCTGGTCGCGAGTAAGGATGCCCTTGCAATGGTCAAGTCATCACAACAGAGCATACGCCAGGGAATGGACAGCGGTTATGCGAGTGAAAACAGCTACTATGCCTTACAGGCAGAACTGCTACGCCTGCAGGGCGAAGAACAGAGTCTCAAGCACTACCTGTACCGTCAACGCATTGAAGCGCATACCTTCGCACTGGTAGATGTGACTGACAGCAATGGCAACGTGAAATATGTAACAGCTGAAGATACTGGCCTGTTCAGCAAGGTCTGGCGCTGGTCGGGCACCGACGAAGGCGGATTCCGCCTGTCCAGCGGTGGTACCGTGGTGGGTAATATACCTTCTGGCATGCCGGGCTTCAGTATACCGGCGTTGGATCTCGGTACAATTTCAGGGCTGTTTGCCACGGCCTTCATCATGGCCATGATCGGCTTTATGGAGGCTACCTCGATCTCCCGCGCACTGGCGGCGAAGTCTCGCGAGAAACTCAATTCGAACCAGGAACTCATCGGCCAGGGCCTGGCCAATATCGTCGGCAGTTTCTTTCAGTCCTACGTCGTCAGTGGATCGTTTTCACGTTCGGCGGTCGCGGCACGCGTCGGTGCGCAGACGGGATTTTTTGCCATCGTCAGCGCGTTCTGCGTGCTGTTCGTCATGCTGTTCCTGACCGACTACCTGTATCACCTGCCCAAGGCCATTCTCGCCGGTATTGTCATGAGCGCAGTGTTCGGCCTGATTGATTTCAAGACCATGGTGCACAGCTGGCGTGTGCGTCGGATTGACGGGATTGTCGGTTTGATGACATTTATCGCTACATTGGTGATGGCACCAAAACTGGCCAATGGTGTAATGGTCGGTGTTGTCCTGACGGTACTGTTCTACCTGGCGGGAAGCATGAAACCGCGCAGTGAAATTCTCGGGCGCATGCCGGACGGTTCGCTGGCCGGTGCCATCACGCACGATCTTCTGCCGATCAGCGAAGACTTTGTTGCCCTGAGGTTTGACGAATCCCTCGTATTCATTAATGCGGCCTATTTTGAACAGGCCGTGATGAAGTCGTTGAGCGAGTTCCCAGAAGCCAGCATGCTGCTGGTGGTAGGCAATGGCATCAACCGCATCGATGCCACCGGGGAAGAGAAGCTGCGCGCACTGACCGAGGACCTGCGTGCTGCAGGTGTCACGCTCGTATTTGCTGGCCTGAAGAAGCCTGTCCGTGATGCCATTGACCGGGCCGGGCTGGACGAAGTGATCGGCAGAGAAAACCTGCTGCCAACGAAAGAGTCAGCTATACGAATCCTGGAAGAGCGGATCAGGAACAAGCCAGCCGGGGAAGCTGCCTGAGTACCTCGTGTAGAGTGCGAGACCGATACGGTTTCGAATAGTATTCGCCGTTGCTCGAAGATCGCCCATGAGATGCTGTCTCACGATTGAAGCGAAGCCGGCAGGCTAGTTGGTGTACTGCCGGGCCGCCTGGTTTATCCGTTCGGCAACCCTGTTGCGCAGCATTGCCGGCTTCAGAACCTCGACGTCAGGCCCATGGCGCAGGATGTCCATGACCAGTTCTGTATCATTGGCAAAAGGGATTTCGAGCAGATAATGGCCGTCTTCGTCGTACCAGCCGACCTGTTCAGGGTGCCATTGTTCGTTGGCTACCCAGCGTGCGCTCTGGGGAGAAAAGCGCAGCGTGGCTTTATGCTTCTGCGTGCCGGAGAAGATTCCGTAACTTGAGGCAAATACTTCATCCAGTTTTTTCGCGGCAACGTGACGGGCATTTCTATCGGTGGCCTCCGCATGCTCAATGGCGTCAATGGCAAAACTGCGCAGCCCATCCCTGAGGTGGCACCAGGCATCGAGGTACCAGTTGCCGCGATAATGGATCAGCCGCTGGGGAGATACCTGCCGCTCTATATGTGCGTCGTTGCGGCGGTTGTAATGCGTGATCTGCAGGCGTTTGCGCTTGAGTAATGCAGATGCGATCACTTCAAAATGCGCCGATTCGAAAGATCGGGTTGCCATGTTCAGGATGCGTATCCGCTTGACTACATCGGCGGCCGTATGGTCGCTGGTCTCCATCAATGCGCGGATGCGCGCTTTCAACGGTTCGATGTGTGGCCCGAGCAGGCCGGGCTGAAGCTCCGACAGCAGGGCGTCCATGGTCAGCAGGGCATGGGCTTCACCGGCATTGAACCACAGTCCGGGCAGGGCGTAGCGCGTTTCGCTGGTTTGCGCATCATAGCGATAACCGCGTGAGGCACGGTCCCAGACGATCGGGGCATTGAGGCGGTCACGCAGATACTCGAGGTCCCGCTTGATCGTTGCCCGTGATACACCTAGCTCATCAATCAGCACACTCAGTGGCGTGGTCCGGCGTGACTGAAGCAGGCTGTCGATCTTGTAGAAGCGCTCAGTGCGGTCCATCGCTATTCCTATGCCCGGCCGGGATCATTTTCCAGCTTGCTGGCGCAGCCGATGCAAAAGCGGGCAGACGGGTCGAACTCGAGGCGGGCGGCAGCAATCGCTTCCCCGCATTCCTCGCAATACCCGAAATCGCCGTCATCGATTCGTTGCAGGGCTTCATCGATGCGCCGCAACTCGAGCTTCCTGCGGCGATCTGCCTCCAGGTGCATGGCCTGCGACTGCATGGCATCCATGCGGCTCAGGCGGCCGACGCGCGACTGGTCGAGCTCGACGGTTCCGGCGGCGGCCTGTCCACTGTCCTGAACCGCCGTCAACGCAGTCTTTCGCTTGCCCAGCAATGACCTGTAGTGGTCGTCTTTCATTCTCATCCATCCAGTCGTGATTCACTATGCCTGATTGTATTGTATTAGTAGCTCACGTCATGAGCCACTTAATTGTTGATAATCGATGCACAGTCCATTAACGCAGTAATCAGTTCCATCACAATAACAACAGGAGATAACTATGACAGTGCTATCGTTGATGATCACGGCCTATCTTGTCATCGGGCTTTTCGTTATTCTGGACATGTATCAGAAGCAGGCAGGCGACTCGCTGATTGCGAGCCACTGGCGTGTTGACCGGTCTGTTTTCTGCAAACTCAAGATGCACGCGATGCGGTTCATGGCCGGCGGCGTCATAGCCCTGGTCTGGCCGGTTTTCCTGGCTGCCGAGTGGTCAGCACGGCGTCGCTATCGTATGGCATCATTTATTGATGACGAACAATTCTAACCCGGTATCCCAATGCCCCGACGTATCATTCTCAATGCCGATGAAATCATTACCTGCCCGGACTGCGGTCACGAGTTCGAGCTGCGTGACGGTATCACCCAGCAGACCATCGAACGTTACGCAGACGAACATGATGCTGCCATGGCTGCGGAGCGGGA
>JARFQC010000105.1 GCA_029287965.1 Arenicellales bacterium | reverse complement strand
GGACGATGGGGCGCCAGCACGCGTCCCAGAAAAAGCAACAGGCTACCCAACAGTGCCGCAACAATGAGGAAGATCAGGATAGGAATGTAATTGGATAACATTACTTTTATTTTTCGATCCGGAAATTACCTAGGTTCCGACCCGGACCAATCGCCCGGAACAACCACCTGAAGGAATACCTTAAGGAATTCCCTAGGATACCACAGTCCGCGCAAAAACGGGGCCATTTTGATCTTTCGGAATGCTCCCCGCGGGACCCGTGTTCCAACCTGGAACCAGGGCCCGGACGCGGGTGTCACCGCAACTGGTGCCGAAGGCCGGACTCGAACCGGCACGGCTCGCGCCACCGCCCCCTCAAGACGGCGTGTCTACCAATTCCACCACTTCGGCATATAGATCGGACAACATAGAAGCCTTCTGTGTTGTCAGTTTGCGGGAGTCTGATCAGACGGTGCCGCTGGCACACCCGTATCCGTACTCTCGGAACCGGTATTCGCAGGTGCTGCCGGTACGTCTTCTACAGCCTGTGGAGCGACTTCGTCGACAGGCACTTCGGGTAAGGCCGGGACCTCCTGCTGTTCTTCAACGACCGCCGGTGTATCAGCAGGGGCTTCCAGTACCGTTTCGGTGACGCTCTTCGGATTAACCGTGTGACTGTACAGATATGTAAGGGACAGGCTGGTCAGGAAGAAGATTGTCGCAATGACTGCAGTGGTCCTGGAGAGAAAATTGGCTGATCCCTGGCTGCCGAACAATGAGCCCGACGCGCCACCGCCTCCACCACCACCGAAGGCTGCGCCGGCGTCCGCGCCTTTTCCATGCTGTATCAGTACGAGACCGATAATGGCAATGGTGCACAGGATATGTATGGCGATAAGTACGTTAATCATTGGAATCAGTCGCTCAGTTTGCGGCCTTGCAGATACCCAGGAAACTCTCGGCATCCAGTGATGCACCGCCGATGAGGCCACCGTCGATATCGGCCATACCGATGAGTGACTCAGCATTGTCGGGTTTCATGCTGCCGCCGTAAAGAATGCGTACGCCTGCAGCAACGTCGGCATTCAAGCCTGCAATCCGGTTGCGGATGAATGCATGCACGTCCTGGGCCTGCTCGGGTGTGGCAGTCATGCCGGTGCCGATTGCCCAGACGGGCTCGTATGCGATGACCGAATCGGCAAGCGCCTCGACACCTGCTGCATCGATAACAGCGTCGAGCTGGCGTGCAACAACGGACTCGGTTTCATTCGCTTCACGCTCTGCAAGCGTTTCACCCACGCAAACAACCGGAATCAACCCGCCTGCCTGGGCCACTTTGAACTTTTCTGCAACGTCGGCATCCGATTCGCCATAGATGCTGCGTCGTTCGGAGTGACCGATAATAACGTAGCTGCAACCGGCGTCTTTGAGCATGGAAGCGGAAATCTGGCCCGTGTAGGCGCCATTCGCATTGATATCGAGGTCCTGCGCCCCGATAGCGATATTCGCCGCACCGCGCCGTTCCAGTACACTGGCTGCACGGGGTATCAGAATGTAAGGTGGACAGATAAGTACTTCGGCATTGGTCACATCGTCACGACCACTGATGATGCCGTTTACTAATGATTCAGTGCTGGCGTTGTCGCCATTCATTTTCCAATTGCCCGCAACCAGGGGTTGACGCATTACTTAATCCTCTTCTGCACAAGTTACCAAACAGGGTATTCAGCGTTCCGCTTGCCCTGTTATACCGCCGGGCAGCCCTTCCAATGGGGGCGCAATGTTACCCGTGAAGGGAATTGAAAGCAACGACCGCCTCGCGCACGACGCCGGCCAGCGATTCGCACTCACTGCGGACCTGTTGACCGTCCACGCCCTCGATCATGACTCGAACGAGCGGCTCTGTACCGGACGCCCGTAAGACGATCCTGCCATCACTACCAAGGGTCTTTTCAGCCTGTTTGACGGCATTACAAATCGTGCTGTCTGATTTGATATCAAAACTGCGCGGCACATTGACGTTTATCATGACTTGCGGACAGACCTGCATGGCGGATGCGAGCTCGTCCAGGCCCTTGCCGGTGTCCAGCATGACACGCAGCACCTCGAGCGCAGCGATGATGCCGTCTCCGGTAGTCGTCTTGTCGAGGCAGATGATATGCCCCGAT
The DNA here is from genome assembly GCA_029287965.1 of Arenicellales bacterium. Lineage (GTDB taxonomy): Bacteria > Pseudomonadota > Gammaproteobacteria > BMS3Bbin11 > BMS3Bbin11 > JARFQC01. The sequence continues at coordinate 11,280 of JARFQC010000105.1, read as the reverse complement.
GATTCTCCTCCCAGCTGCCAGCCCTTCTGCTTGAGCAGATCCAGCACGTAGCGGTCACCGACCGCAGCGCGAATAAATTCAATGCCCTGTGCTTCAAGAGCCTGCTGCATGCCGAGATTGGTCATGACTGTACCCACGACGCCACCCTTCAAGGAGCCGCGAGCCTTTCTCGCCAGCGCCATGATGAGCAGCAGCTGGTCACCATTAACCTCATTACCCAGTTTATCCACCATGATCAGGCGATCAGCATCGCCGTCGAGCGCGATACCCAGGTCGGCCTTGTTCTCCGTTACCGCCTGCCGCAGGGCCTGCGTGTCAGTCGCGCCGAAGCCGGCATTGATATTGAAGCCATCCGGATCGTCGCCGATAGTTATCACCTTGGCACCCAGCTCCTCCAGCACCAGCGGGGCGATGTGGTAACTGGCGCCATGCGCGCAATCAAGGACAATGTGCAATCCCTCGAGCGTATAGCGGGCAGGTATGGTGCTTTTGCAGAACTCGATGTAGCGCCCTGCCGCATCCGGATAACGGCGTGCCTTGCCAAGCTCGCTGGATTCTACCGTCTGCATGGTCTCTTCCATCATGGCTTCGATCGCACCCTCGATCTCGTCATCAAGTTTTTCTCCATCCGGTGAAAAGAACTTGATGCCGTTGTCTGAATAAGGGTTATGCGATGCGCTGATGACCACCCCCGCATGTGCGCGTGCCGTACGGGTCAGGTAGGCGATGCCCGGTGTAGGCATGGGTCCGAGCAGCTGCACATCGGTTCCGGCAGAGATCAGGCCTGCTTCGATAGCAGACTCCAGCAAGTAGCCGGACACGCGCGTGTCCTTACCGATAATGACGGCGCCCCGGTGACCATTTTTTTCCGCCAGCACCCTGCCTAGCGCCCAGCCCAGCTTCAATATGGTCACAGGTGTGATGGGCTCTTCACCCATGCGTCCGCGTATGCCGTCAGTACCAAAGAACTTCATATACCATCCTGCCGAATTTGTTGCTGATTACTCGCGCGGTGTATGCGCGTCATTTACTAGTGCTTTCTGACTGCCTCGACCATGCGCACAGCATCTGAAGTGGCTTTGACGTCATGAACGCGAACAATGTTCGCACCATTCCAGATAGCCATCAAGGCAAGGCCAACGCTGGCGTGCTGGCGTTTATCGACAGGCAGATCGAGCGTCTGGCCGATCATGGATTTACGTGACAGGCCGACCAGGATAGGCAAGCCGAGAACTCTCAGTTCCTCGAGATGATTGAGCAAAGCGAAATTCTGTTCGCGCGTTTTACCGAATCCAAAACCGGGATCAAGAATCAGCCTGTCGGCAGGTATCCCCGCGTCAGTACAGGCCTTGGTACGGTCAGCGAGAAACGACCGTACGTCTATAACGACATCGTCGTATTCAGGGCTGTCCTGCATGGTTCGCGGGGCGCCCAGCATGTGCATCAGGCACACGGGCACCGAACAGTCACAGGCGGCCTCGAGCGCGCCCTCTTCTCGCAAGGCGCGCACATCGTTAATCATGACAGCACCCGCCGCTACGGCATGGCGCATCACATCAGGTTTGGATGTGTCGATCGAAACCGGCGTTGCAAAGCGTTGTGACAGCGCCTCAATGACGGGAATAACACGATCGAGTTCCTGCTGAAGAGTTACTGCGGTGGCACCCGGCCGGGTTGATTCACCGCCGAGGTCAAGCATGTCTGCGCCATCTTCGATCAGGCTAGCGGCATGGTCGACGGCTTTGTCTAGCGATAGAAAAAGACCCCCGTCCGAGAAGGAGTCGGGGGTCGCATTGATTATGCCCATAATGGTCGTACGCCCCTCCGCCAAGAGGGACATAGCACCCTTGCTAGCCGGCATTCCTGCTTAATGCTCTCCGGCTGGCGAGTCCATTTTTGGTTCCGGGCCTTTCTTGTCTTCCGTGGAACTGGCTGAATCACCGGAACCACTGCTGCCACTGGTGCTGGATGAGTCTTCAGGCGGACGCGGTGTTTTACCGGCCATGATGTCATCGATCTGCTGCGAGTCTATGGTTTCCCAGTCGAGCAGCGCATGCGCCATGGCTTCTACCTTGTCCCTGTTCTCTTCGATGATTTTACGGGCGATGCCGTACTGCTCATCGATGATACGGCGGATTTCCTTGTCGACCATTTCTGCGGTTGAATCACTGAGGTTCTTGTGTGTCGTCACGTCACGCCCCAGGAACACCTCGCTTTCATTCTCGCCGTAGACACGTGTGCCAAGCAGGTCGCTCATGCCCCAGCGCACGACCATGTTGCGGGCCATATCTGTTGCACGCTCGAAGTCGTTTGATGCACCTGTGGTCATCTGGTCCATAAACAGTTCTTCACCGATCCGCCCGCCCATCAGAACAGCGATGTTGTTGAGCAGGTAGGTACGCGTGTGACTGTAACGGTCCTCGGTGGGTAACTGCATGGTCACACCCAGCGCGCGGCCGCGTGGGATGATGGTCACTTTATGAACGGGATCGGTACCCGGCAGCATTCTCGCCACGATAGCGTGGCCGGACTCGTGATAGGCCGTATTGCGCCGCTCCTCTTCCGGCATAACTATTGAGCGACGTTCCACGCCCATGATGATCTTGTCCTTGGCCAGCTCGAATTGCTCCATCTTTACCGTACGCTGTGCTGCACGCGCGGCGAAAAGCGCCGCCTCGTTGACCAGGTTGGCGAGGTCTGCGCCGGAAAACCCGGGCGTACCACGGGCGATAATGCTTGCATCGACGTCGTCATCGATCGGAACCTGGCGCATGTGAACCTTGAGTATCTGTTCGCGGCCGCGGATGTCAGGCAGCGGCACATAGACCTGGCGATCGAATCGGCCGGGGCGCAGCAGTGCCGGGTCGAGCACATCGGGGCGGTTGGTGGCGGCAATGACGATGACGCCTTCATTGCCTTCGAAACCGTCCATTTCGACCAGCAGCTGGTTGAGTGTCTGTTCACGTTCGTCGTGTCCGCCGCCCAGGCCGGCACCACGATGACGGCCGACTGCATCGATTTCGTCGATGAAGATGATGCAGGGCGCGTTTTTCTTGGCCTGTTCGAACATATCGCGCACACGCGATGCACCAACGCCGACGAACATTTCAACGAAGTCGGAACCAGAGATGGTGAAGAACGGGACTTTTGCTTCGCCGGCAATCGCTCTTGCCAGCAGGGTCTTACCAGTACCGGGACTACCTGTCATCAGCACGCCGCGGGGAATTTTTCCGCCAAGCTTCTGGAAGCGTGAAGGATCGCGCAGGAACTCGACCAGTTCAGCAACCTCTTCCTTGGCCTCCTCGACACCGGCAACATCTTCAAACGTAACCTTGTTCTTGTCCTCAGTGAGCATGCGCGCTTTACTCTTGCCAAAGCTCATGGCGCCGCGGCCGCCACCACCCTGCATTTGCCGCATGAAGAATATCCAGACACCGATCAGCAGCAGCAGCGGGAACCAGCTGACGAAGATCTGCATCAGCAGTGATGGACCTTCCGGTTCGCGCGCATCTATCTCCACACCGCTTTTAATCAGGTCATTGATCATGCCGGGATCATCCGGGGCATAGGTCCTGAAACTGCTGCCGTCCTGGCGTGTGCCCTTGATATTGCGGCCTTCTATGACTACGCGGGAGATCTGGCCGTTTTTAACCTCGGTCAGGAAAGTGGAATATTCGACCTTCATGCTGCTGGTCATCTCGCGCGGGGCGAAATTATTGAAAATGGTCATCAGCACGATGGCGATGACGAGCCACATGACAAGGTTTTTGGATAGATTGTTCAAACTGTTACCTCTTATATGGTCTGACAGCTAGATGCCAGGGAAGGCGCTATTTTTGCATGCCTGATTGGCCCGAAACAACTCATATACCCGTGCAATAAGGGGGCCTTGGAGCAAAGTTACCGCCGGTTTACTGCGTTGTGGCACTGAATCCCTTTGCCAGCAGGTACAATTCTGAGCTGCTGGCGCGTGATGCATCCGGTTTCCTTGTTGCAATGGACCTGAAGCTTTTACGCATTTCACTACGCAGTTCATCAAAGCCGCTGCCCTGGAAAACCTTGATCAAAAGACTGCCGTCTTTGGCCATATTCGTCTGGCACCAGTATAGAACCGCCTCTGCCAGCCCGATTGAACGCGCCTGATCTGCCACGGGTATACCGGTTAAATTGGGGGCCATGTCGGATAAAACAAGGTCAAACTTGCCGCCGTCGATGATCGAGCTTATCTGCTGCTGGATTTCGGGGGCGGTAAAATCTCCCTGGATGAATTCCGTACCGGGGACGTCTGCCATTGCGAGCAGATCAACGGCAACCAGGTGGCCGTTGCCGGACAGTCGCCTGGACACATACTGGCACCAGCCACCCGGTGCCGCGCCGAGGTCGATAATATTCATACCTGCCCGGACAAGCCTGTCCTTGCGGTCAATCTCTTCCAGCTTGAAAGCAGAGCGGGCACGAAATCCTTCCTTGCGCGCTTTTTTTACGAAGCTGTCATTGATGTGCCGGTCCAGCCATTCACGGTTGGAACGATGTTTTTTCTTTTTTGCCAAGGGATTCCTGTTGTTCTGTTACCAGCCGTATGCGGCACAAAGCCGTGTCGTAGCATCCCTGTCATTGTACAATGCCGGCATCCAGAAGATCACACATCACCAGAACACATGTCCCTGAATCGTAAACAATTGGGTTTCCTGCGCGGAAAGGCCCATTCTCTAACGCCTGTCGTGACAGTAGGCAATGCCGGATTGAGCGAGGCTGTCATGGCGGAAGTGGAAATTGCGCTCACCCACCATGAACTCATCAAGATCAAGCTAGGCAGCGATGATCGTGATCTGCGCAACAGCATGTATGCTGAAATATGCGAACGCACCAGTGCAGTTCCTGTTCAGCAGATTGGTAAAATGGTGGTCATCTACCGGGAAGGGGAAAAATCCCGTATCACTCTTCCCTGAGCCTCTCTCGTTCAGGCAGTTCATCTTTCCAGGTAAGGCTGCGGTAGTCGAATTCCTTCTCCAGGGTCGGCTTGATAACAGCAAAGTAAGGCGAAACGTCAAAATCCCGGGGCGTAAACAGGCTGTGATGGCGAATACTGTATACCGTCTCGTCCTGCTCTGTTTCTGATGTCCTCGGCAAAATCGGATAGCGAACTTTCTGAAAGGCCTGCGCAATTAAAGAGGAACATATAGCCCGGCTGGGGTCGCCGCTGCCAAGACCGATCATCCTTCTGCGAAACCGCACGGGTACAGGCGGTGTAGGAAACAGGTAACGGGCAAGATCCCAGACATTACGTAAATCGTAGCTACTGCCCAGGTGGCGCATCATGTAACCGATAATCCGGCACTTGTCCTCCGCAGTGAGTCCAACTGGACGCAGAATCCGGGTATTAAGATGCGTATAGCGTGACAACGGCACGCCGATAACGCCGTCCTTTACATCGGCCTCAATCAGCAGCTTGAGATCGACAGCATGTTCTTCAGGATCGATGATATTGCCGACGAAAATGGCGGCGTGTGACCAGGTAGACTGGGAGAGATACTTGATCGCGGTGCTGACCCACTGGATGCCTTCGACCAGCAACACGTCGCAGTGCTTCAGCGTGTCTGCACGCAGTTCGAGAGAATGTACAGCAAATGGGCTGTATTCCCCGGTTTCCAGGGTAATGAACTTGACCAGTAGTTTGTCGGGGATGTTAAGCAGTTTGTTCATTTGCCTGACAACGCCCTGCGCCCAATCTACTGAAGGCGGCTAAACCACGCCTTGATTCATTTCAGGTGCATCACTAACGGAGTTTCACAATTGTTCATCACTATGCGGCCGCAAGATGGATTCGGCGATAGCAATGCTAGGGACCATCTGAATAAGTCGCTTTGCGACTCATCCAGATATTCCCGCGAGTTTATCTACGGGGGAAGAGCTGTTAGTTCAATGGCTTACGGGCCACATCTTAAAGACCCTTCCCCCGAACCCCCATCCCATGGACTTGTTCAGAGGTCCCTAGCTGTTGTCCTCATCTGCAGCGTAAGCGGTGTCCGTCGCTTCCTTGTAGGCGATGTCAAAGCGGTCTTGCCAGGTTTTCGGGGTGCGGTATAGCGACTCGAGCTTGTTATTGATTGGATTGACCATGCCCTTAAGGTCCCAGCGAAAGGCCTGGAAGGTGTTCGCAGCAACACCTGTACCCGTCGTGTACATCCAGCCAACCAGGCGGTAAGCCGGCCGGTACTCGAGGCTGGACGCAGCCGTAGCCAGGGGCAGCGCACTGGCTGTTTTTTTCTGCTTGCCGAACAGGTAGCCGAGGGCGAGGTTGTACATGGCTTCGGCGTCGTTCTTGTCTGCGGCTTTTCTGAACCATGTCTTGGCCATGGATTCATTGCGTTTAACGCCTGTGCCATCAACATACATGACACCGAGTGCGTTCATCGCCTCGCGATGGCCGCGGTCGGCAGCCTTGCGATAGTAGAATGCAGCCCGCCTCAGGTTTTGTTTTACACCCTTGCCGTAGTACAGCTGTTCCGCTTTTTTATAACTGCTGGCGGCCTTGAATGATCCGTTGATGTCGGATTGCAGCGTTTTCAGCGCGACGTCCCCGGGTGTTGCATCCAGCGCGGCAGCAATGAGGACCAGGGCAAGATCGGGATTGCCCTTGTTGTTCTGGGCGATGGCCTTTTCTTTCAGCAGGTCGGCCACGGCCTGCAAACCCCGCTGTGCGCGTATGTTGCCGGGATCGATCTGTAGCACGGCCTGGTACCAGTGAATGGCGCTGCCTTCCTTCGGGTAATGGAGCTGGCCGTCTTCGACCGCAGTTCTCGCCTTGCCCAGCAACGCGTCGATCTCAGCCTGGCGGGGATGCTGCATTGCAGCTTTGCTGCCGGTCGCTGTGGTCGCAGGCCCGGTGACCGTGTCATCGGAAAGAAATTCCGACAGGATGACTCTTTCCCGTTCGGTCTCCGCGCGCACGGGCTGCGCACTACTGATCCCGGCCGGTGCTGCGGGGGCAGGCGGACTATCCGTTTCGGCCGCCCTGGGCAGTATGACTGTAGCTTTTTCCTGCGCAACCCGGTTGTCCGGCCACACCAGCGCACCCAGGACGACGACTGCGGCAATGCCCAGGTACTGCCAGGCCGGCCGGCCGCGCAGCCAGTCGGCGGCCCTGCTGATCCAGTTTGCCTGCATCGTATCTCTGCTGGCAGCACTGTCCGGTTCCTGCATCTGGGGTTCGATTTCCAGCGTATCCTTAAGGAACTCGCCGACTTCACCGGGTGCGGCATTCTTCATTGCGATGTGACGTTCGCGTCGCATCAGGCGGATGATTTCCGCCAGTTTGTCGCAGTCGGCTGGCCGGTCTTTCGGGTTCTTGGCCAGCATCTGGTCTATCAGCGGCTGCAGGTCATGGAGCCCCTGTGGCAGTTTCGGGATAGGCGAGTGCACATGCGCGTAGAGCACTGCCATGCTGTTCTCGCTCTCGTACGGGACCCTGCCGGTCAGCATTTCGAACAGGATGATGCCCAGCGAGTAAATATCCGTCTGCGGGTCGTTGCCCAGCCCGTCAGTCTGTTCGGGGCTCATGTACTTGGGTGTGCCGATGACCGCGCCGGCGCGGGTGAGGTTGGTGTCCGACGAGATGGTCTTGGCAATGCCGAAGTCGGTCAGAACGGCCACGCCGTTTTCACGGAACAGGATGTTCTCGGGTTTGACGTCGCGATGGATAACGTTGTGACGGTGGGCGTAGCCCAGTGCCAGGGCCATCTGGCCGGCGACCGACAGGGCCCAGTCGGCATCGCCCTTGCGTGTTTCCAGCTGGCTGCGCAGGTTCCCTTCGGGTATGTGCTCCATGGCGATATACAGCTTGTGCTTCTGCACGCCGATATCGTACACGGTGATGATGTTGGTATGGCTGAGCTTGGCGATCGTGCGCCCTTCACGCACAAAACGTTCGGCGTAATCCGGTTCGACCGCCAGGATCGGTGACATGACCTTGAGCGCCACCCGGCGGTCGAGCGATTTCTGCACGGCCAGGTAGACCGTGGCGATGCCGCCCACTCCCAGCTCGGCATGGATGTCGTAGCCGGGGATGTCCGGGTAAATATGTTGGTCGATGTCACTCATGCCATTGCTATCCTGCCGTATCAGTCGACCGGTGGGAAGACTTTGCCGGGATTGAGGATGCCTTTTGGATCAAACAGCAATTTAATACGTCTCATGTAGTCCAGGGTTACCGGGTCGATTTCCATGCCTACATAGGCCATTTTTTCCACGCCGATGCCATGCTCGCCCGACAAGGCTCCGCCCAGTCGTATGACGAGTTGAAAAACCTCCAGCAGGCACGGGCGGGCATTGGCTTCCTGCTGCGGGTCCTGGGTATCGTAAAGCAGGTTAACGTGGATGTTGCCGTTGCCTGCATGGCCGAAGTTGACGATTGGAATAGCATACTGCCTGCTGAGTTGCGACAGGCCTTCGATCAATGGAGGGATATTGCCGACCGGTACGACGACGTCCTCGTTCAGCTTGTTGGGTGCAATACTGCGCAGGGCAGGGGACAGCGCCTTGCGTGCCTTCCATAGCTGGCCGGATTCGGTTTCGCTGGCAGACATGTTCAGCCCGGTCAGCCCGTCACTGGATGCGGCAGCGGTTATGCGCTGCACGGCGGTGTCGATGCTGTCATGCGTGCCATCCACGTCGATGATCAGCATGGCTGCGGCCTGCATAGGGATGTTCAGCTCCGGCTGGCTGCGGATCAGGTCAAGCGAGCCACCGTCGAGGAACTCCAGTGCGGCCGGGATCTGCGACTGACTCATGATGGCGACGATGGCCGCCGTTGCCGCCTCGATGTTGCGATAACTTGCCGCGATGGTCCGGTGTGTTTCCGGCCGGGGGGTCAGTTTCAGGGTAGCTTCGGTAATTACGGCCAGGGTGCCTTCGCTGCCGATCAGCAGGCGCGTCAGGTCGTAGCCGGTGACGCCCTTGGTGGTGTTGAAGCCTGTGCACAGGGTGTCGCCTGCGGCGGTGACGGCCACCAGCCCGAGGGTGTTTTCCCGCGTGGTGGCATACTTGACGGCACTCGGACCGGCTGCATTGAAGGCCAGGTTGCCGCCGACCGTGCAGACGCTTGCGCTGCCCGGATCGGGAGGCCAGAAAAAACCTTCCGTGGCGGCTTTCTCCTGCACTGCCTGGTTGGTGACGCCGGGTTCGACACGCATCAGCCGGTTGACCGGGTCGAACTCGAGAATCCGGTTCATGCGTTCCATGGAGAGGACAACGCCGCCGTTGACGGGTATGGCGCCACCCGTTGTGCCGGTGCCGCGGCCGCGAGCAATCAGGGGTACGTGGTGTTCATTACACAACCGGGCAAGCTCGACTACTTCAGCGTGGCCGGTGGGAAAGGCTACGGCATCAGGCAGCGAGTGCTTGCGCGAATTATCGTAGCCGTATGTCCAGCGCTCGGCCTCATCGAGGCTTAGCCGGTCGGCCGGTATGATTTGTTCAATACTTGCTATGAAGGCGTTGGACAACATGGCTGGCTGCTGTCAGTCGGGCCTGCCTGAACGTATGCGGTGCAGCAGGTCGGTCGTCGACCGGTCGTGCCGGAAAGGGATGGAATGAACTTCTCCGCCTTCAGAGAGGACCTGTTCTGCGCCGACGATCCGCTCTACCGGCCAGTCGCCGCCCTTGACGAGTATATCGGGGTGCAGCCGCCGGATCAGTTCCAGCGGGGTGTCTTCGTCAAAGGGAATCACGGCATCGACGCATTGCAGCGCGGCGAGTACTGCCAGGCGGTCTTCGAGTGGATTTACAGGGCGGTCGCTGCCCTTGTCCAGGCGCCGTACCGATGCGTCGGTGTTGACGGCTACGACGAGGCTGGCACCCAGTGCCCTGGCTTCCTCGAGGTACGTAACATGCCCGCGGTGGAGGATGTCGAAGCAGCCGTTGGTAAACACCAGCGGTGCCTTGAGTGCCTGTATGGCAGCGATGCCGGCCGCATCCGGCTGACATATTTTTTCACTGCTGCTCAAGAGATGATCTCGAACACCTTGACGACACGCTTGACGCCGCCGACCTTGCGCGCAACGGCCGTCGCCTGGTCTGCTTCGGCCTGGCTGACCAGCCCCATCAGGTAGACCGTATCATTCGAGACGGCGACATTGATGCGTGTGGCGTCCATCTTTTCGGCACTGTAGAGCAGCGTTTTGACTTTGCTCGCCAGGTAGGCATCACTGGAAATCTGTGCGGTACCCGGTTTGCTGCCAATCTCGACCTGGTTGACGATCTGGCGGACGCCATAAACCGACTTGGCCAGGCGGCCGGCCGTGTCTTTGTGTGCCATGCTCGGTGCCGTGCCAATCAGCAGGACGATGCCATTGGTGCTCGTTGCACTGATGTAGGACTGTTCTGACAGGCCGGCGTTGTCTTTCAGTGCGGATGCGACCTTAATCTCTATGCTGGTGTCATCGATGATTGCACCCAGGCTGCGCTCGTCATTGGCGATGATGATCGTGGTGACTGCGGCCCCGCCGATAATGATCGCGGTGCATGCGCCCAGTGCAGGCAGAAGCGCCAGCATACCTGCCAGCAGGCAGACCTTGATAAATTTTTTCATACTGTGTCGGAACCGAGAATCTGGTTATCTATAAGGTCGCACAGGCAGTGGATGATGATCAGGTGGACTTCCTGGATGCGCGCCGTTGAGCTGGAAGGGACGCACAGGCATATGTCGTCGTTTTCCATCATCTGCATCAGCTCCCCGCCGCCCTTGCCGGTCAGTGCGACGCAGGCCATCTGCCGCTGGTGCGCGGCGCTGACGGCACGCAGTATATTCGCAGAGCTGCCTGAAGTGGAAAACGCGATCAGCACATCGCCCTGCTGGCCGAGTGCGCTGATCTGCTTGGCAAAAATATCCTTGTAGGAATAATCGTTGGCGATTGATGTGATTGTCGACGTGTCCGTTGTCAGTGCCATGGCAGGCAGGCCGGGTCTTTCGCGCTCGAAGCGGTTGAGCAACTCGGAAGAGAAGTGCTGTGCATCACCGGCCGAGCCACCGTTGCCGCAGGTAAGTATCTTGCGGTCAGACAGTAGTGCTTCGGTTAGTTTGCCGGCGGCTTGGACGATGGCCGGTGCAAGCTGTTCCATCGATGCCTGGGTGGTTTCCAGGTGTGATGAAAAGATGTCGGTTAAGCGATCAGTGTATTCCATGCATGTTGGCTTATGGTCAATATTCGCCGAACTTTATCAGCGTGCTGACTAGAATGCATCCTTGATCCAGTCGATCTGTGCGCTGTTCAGCGGGCCGCT
>JARFQC010000258.1 GCA_029287965.1 Arenicellales bacterium | reverse complement strand
TCGGCACTGGAACGCGTAGCTGAAGACCTTCAGCAGGACATCAGCAATGAAACACGCAGGCTGCCCGACGTCGCTGAACAGATTGAACTGGTCGAAGTTGACCTCAATGCGCTGGCTATCGAGCCCGATCAGCTGAGCGATCTGCAGTCCCGGCACCAGTCCATTGAACAGTCCGGCACAATTCTGCGCGAACGCAGCGACGGCCTGGACCAGGCCGCCGGCAACTATCGGGATATGCTGCCGCGCATCCGGTCGGCCCGGGGATTCAAGCGCCTCTTCGGCCTATTCACTTTTATCGCCCTGCTGGCTGCTGTTGCCGCTGGCGGTGCCTGGTACCTGCTCCACAAGATGCCGGACGCGCCATACGCCGAACAGCTGCTTGCCCTGCTGCAGGAATATGTACCGACCTGGAGTGATCAGTACATCGCCCAACTGGACATTGCCTTTGCCGTCTTAAGCGCAAGCTTTCTGCTGCTATGGCTGGTCACCAGGTTGCTGGGTCGCAAGGTGAAGACGCTGAAAAAACATGGCGACACCCTGGCAGACCAATTGCTCGCGGCTCAGGCTCCCGTGCCGCAAATCACGCAAGACGCTGCAGTTTCCGATGAAGACACCGAAGACAGTGACGAGGCGATCGAAGCTGAGGATATTGCTGCGGACGCACCGGCTGCCATCGAATCCTCCGACCTGGACGGCATCCGCCGATGCAGGCTGGATATCGGCAGAACGGATCACCTGGTTGAAAGCACCCGGCAGCAGCTGGATAACCGGATGCTGCTGCAGCAGAACATGCAGGACATGCTCGAAAGCTCGATCAGCCACGAGCAGGACAGGTTATCCAAGGCCTCGGCGCTTGAAGGTGTGATCAGCAACCTGAGAGATAAACTCGATGAGCACAAGCGTCGCATTCAGCTGCGCGAGATGGCAGACGAACTCATTGCATCAGCCGCCAGGCATATATCGCAGCGCTTCAACAAGGACCTGCGTGAACTAGCCAGCAGTACGCTGCCTTTGTTTACCGAAGGACGCTACGAACACCTGCATATCGACAACGACCTCAACGTGCGCGCCTTCTCCAGCCTGAAGCGCGACTTCATGGACCTGGACGAGATATCCAGCGGTACACAGAGACAGATCATGCTGGCAGTGCGCCTTGCCCTGTCCCAGGAACTGGTCAACACGACGATCGGCGGCGATCAGTTCATCTTCCTCGACGAACCCTTTGCCTTCTTCGACGAGACGCGGACGCGCAACGCCATGGCGATACTGCCGAAGCTAAGCGATGAGATCAGGCAAATCTGGGTGGTTGCACAAACGTTCCCGGATGATACGCAATACGACCGCGCCATCGTCTGCTCACGCGACTACGAGAGCCTGCCGCCTGCCTAGGGAACATCTGAATAAGTCGCTTTGCGACTCATCCAGATATTGCCGCGAGTTTATCTACGGGGGAAAAGTTGTTATTTCAATTGCTTACGGGCAACATCCTATAGACCCTTCCCCCGAACCCCCATCCGATGGACTTGCTCAGAGGTTCCCTAGTTATGCTCAATCGGGCATATGACTCTCGCCTGACAGCCAGTCGTCTACAGCATGGGCGCAGGCACGCCCTTCGTGTATTGCCCACACGACGAGCGACTGCCCCCTACGCATGTCACCGCAGGTAAATACACCGGGTGAACTGGTCTTGTAATCCTTGTCGCTGGCAGCGACATCGCCGCGATCATCGAGGTCAAGAGCCAGTTCGGCCACTGGCCCATCGTGCTCAGGGTGTGCATACCCCATTGCAAGCAGAACCAACTGGGCTCGCTGTCGTTGTGTCTCATCCGTAACGAGCTTCTTCTTCCATGCTCCACCGGCATCCTTGCTCCAGGTCAGGCGCTGGAGTGCGACATCTTTCACCTTACCGGCCTCGCCCCCGAATGCGATGGTGTCCCACCCCCAGATTCTCACAAGACCTTCTTCATCATGGTCGTTCTTATGAAATTCAGGCGAGGGTTCCGGCCAGTAGTTGAGGATATCCGCATGCGTAGGAGGCCTGTCGTGGTACTGAATCTGGGTAACGCTTCTGGCCTCCTGCCTGAAGGCCGTGCCCACACAGTCTGCACCCGTGTCACCGCCACCAATAACGACAACGTCCCGGCCCTTTGCAACGATGGCACCTTCGGCCCCTACCCGGTCGCCAGCGACCCGGTGGTTTTGCTGGGTCAAAAAATCCTTCGCAAAATGAATACCGCCAAGGGATCTGCCAGGGACTGAAATGTCACGTGGTTGTTCCGAGCCGCATGCCAGTACGAGCGCATCACACTCAAGTGCATTCACAGGCAGGTCTGCGCCTACCCGAACTCCCGTTTTAATTTCCACACCTTCGTCGACAAGCTGTGCCAACCGTCGATCGACCACCGACTTCTCCAGGCGAAAGTCAGGTATTCCGTAGCGCAGCAGGCCACCGGCCCGGTCGGCTTTTTCGTATACCGTCACCTGGTAACCGGCCCGGGCTAACTGCTGGGCGCAGGCAAGGCCAGCCGGTCCCGATCCGACGATGGCCACGCGGGCAGATATGGACTGCACTGCCCTTTGAGGACGCACCCAGCCAGATGACCAGGCCCGCTCGATGACCGCCAGTTCAATGGACCGAATGGTGACCGACGCGTCCGCAAGCCTCAGCGTGCAGGCATCCTCACACGGGGCGGGACATAATCGGCCGGTAAACTCCGGGAAGTTGTTGGTGGTATCCAGACCTTCGTATGCCTGCTGCCAGTGTTCTTCACTGACCAGCGCATGCCAGTCGGGAATCAGGTTGTGTACGGGGCAATGATGGTGGCAGCAAGGTGTACCGCAATCCATGCATCGGCCAGCCTGGCGTACAAGCCGGGCCGCAGGCATGCAGTGTTCATACTCATGCCAGTGCTGGACGCGCGTATAAACCTTCTCTTTGTCAGATTCTTCCCGCGGGTGCTGGAGGAATCCACGATGTTTATCCATAGAGATCACACCGTCAGTTACACAGTCTCTACTATACACCATAGCCCGTCGCAGTTGACCGACCAGCCTGCCATGGCAAGCAATCCTGTATAGATCATGTAAGGTTGGCTTTTTCCCTATGCACCAGCACGATCAAGACAACATAGTGCCCGTATGTCGCTTATATCGCGTGAATTTCTCACTTTGTATTTCTAGCCGCTGCATTACATTCATGACTACGGGCATGCCCGTTGTACCGCCACCACCATCAGGAGAAATATAACAATGAATGTATTCACTTTAAAAAATGAAGCCGTCGATGAAACCGACACCACCCGGTTCCCCTATGACTCAGAAATGGCTTGCTACGCCATCCTCTGGGTAAAGACGATCGCCAGCGACGTGATCAAAAACGAGTTGCTTGACGAGTTAATATCACGCAACGACGTTCAGGATGCACGCTACACAACGTCGGGCCCGTTATGCCTTGTCGTCAAGTACAACGGGCTAATGACCAGCCCGAGCCAGATCCAGGGTGTGGTAAACAGACCGGGCATTCGGGCAGTGATAGTCGGCTGTTAACCGGCAGCCAATATAAGGAAACGCTTGAATATCATGCACCTATACAGGGTGCGTACCTCACGATATGATCAGGCGGGGTCAGGGACGAGCTTCCGTGATTCAGCCTGACATCGTTTCCTTAGATCAGGGTGTCCATACGTTCACACTATAAGCGAGCCAGTATTAATAAAAATCAGACAGCATATTCAAGGGAGGTTGTGAAATGTTTGAAATCAAGCATAAAGATACGGGTGAGGTTCTTGCCACGATTAATTCCAACAGCCTGGCAGGAGCTGACCTGAAAGAATACGATCTGCCCGGTGCAGACCTCAGCGGGCAGGATCTGAGTGGCGCCAACTTTTACAACAGCGACCTGACCGGCGCGGATTTGCGTGGTGCCAACCTGCGCAGCGCCAGCCTGATCAATACCGTGCTTGATAAAGCCGACCTGGTTGAAGCCGTGCTTCAAAATGCCACCCTGCTCGGCGCCCGCTTGAACCATGCAAAACTGGATAAGGCCAACCTCAGCAATGCCATCCTTGGTGGTGAATCCGACAGACCGGCCAACTTCTCCCGTGCCAGTCTGAAGGAAGCGACGCTTATCGGTGCAACCATGGAACACACGATCTTCACAGCAGCCGATATGCGGGAAAGCGACCTGAATAACTCAAACCTCATGAGTGCCAACCTCACGGGTACCAACCTGGAAGGCGCGTCGATATGTGACGCCCTGCTAAACCGCGCCGACATGGCCGGCAGCAATTTGAGCCGGGCCGACCTGTGTGGTGCACACATGAATTTCGCCAACCTTGCGGATGTGAACCTGACAGACGCGCAGTTCAGTGGAGAGGAAACCCAGCAGGCGGCGATACTTACCGGCACCAATATGCAGCGCGCTGTCCTGGTCGGCGCCCAGCTTGCAAAAGCCGTGCTTCAAAAAGCGGACCTGACCCGCTCAAACCTTCAAAATGCCAACCTTTCCTATGCCTTGATGAGCGGCGCCAACCTCCATCATGCCAACGTGGAGGGCGCGGACTTCACCGGTGTAAACCTGGGCACGGTCTCACTGGACTATGCCAACTTCTCGAAATCCAAGTACGCCGACATCCCGAGCGGGAAAAGCAACATACGCTGATTGTCGGGCAAGAAAATATCCAGCTACCCTCGGCGAATTAGCCCATCCCGAGGGTGGCTACCTGTAGTCACCGAGCTTATCTTGCAAGCATCTGAATCTCTGCCAGTGTGGTTGAGGCATTCAACTACATCCTGAATTATTTCCTGTACATCAGTTCGAGGCTATCGATTTTTTCTACACTTACCTGGTGCAACTTGATTTCAGCTAGCTGCCGACAAATACGGTCTGATCAGGGCATGACTTGTCGAGACACGCGGGGCAGTAAACAAATGCCCGCCAAAAGAGCGACGGCTAACACGGTACAAGAGGAGAAATACCGGTGAGGAGATTTCACGGTGAAGCATACACAGCGGCCGGACCGTCTACTTGATATTTTCCGACACTGCCTTTTCGCCCTGTGATCCCGAAAAAAGCTGACCGAAGACAGCGTTCATATGGATTTATCAAGGTAGAATCCGGCATCGATGCCAACCGCGGCTGTAAAGATTAAATCACCTGATGAATTTCATTTGCTATACCGACTGGAAACAGCTTCCGGCCAGCGCTGACAAGCTGTTTGCCTGCGGCGAGCAATCCAGTTTGTTCTTCTCCCGCCGCTGGTTTGAAAACATCGCCTCCAGCACGTTGGAAGAAGACCAGCACATGTTGCTGGCCTGTGTCGTAGACGGGGACAACGTACTTGCCACGCTGCCCCTGCGGACTCACACGGGTGGTGGATGGCATGCGCTGAACAGCAATCACACGTCACTTTTTACCCTGCTGCACACAGACGAAAAACTGCAGGCAACGCTGGACTGCCTGACCGAGGGACTCAGTCGCCTTGGTTTTAAAACCCTGAGGCTTGAACCCGTCGCCCAGGACGACGCCTCGATCGACATGTTGCAGGCGGCCATGGAAGCGCGTGGAATTGAATGTAATCGCTTTTTCCGTTTTATCAACTGGTCCTGCCAACTCAGGGAAAAATCATTCGAACAGTACATGTCTGAACGGCCTTCCCGGGTGCGTAATACCATTGCGCGCAAGCGCAGGAAACTGCAGCGCGAACACGGGTACCAGATACGCCTGTATACCGACAGATACCTGGACCAGGCAGTGGCTGACTACAACACCATCTACAAGGCCAGCTGGAAACCCGGCGAACGCTTTCTTGATTTTGTCCCGTCGCTGGTGAACACCATGGTCGAGGTCGGATGGCTACGTCTAGCCATTCTGTATATAAACGGATCGCCTGCTGCCGGGCAGATCTGGTTCGTGGTGCACGGCAAGGCCAGCATCTTTCGCCTGGCCTACGATGAAGCCTGGAAGAAGTATTCTCCCGGCTCGATACTTACCGCC
>JARFQC010000250.1 GCA_029287965.1 Arenicellales bacterium | reverse complement strand
ACCCTTCCTGACGAAGCCCGACGCATAGAGTCACTGCGCCGCAAGTCACTCGACCTGCTTAACAGCTGGGGTTATGAACTCGTCATGCCCCCGCTGATGGAATACCTCGATTCATTGCTCACCGGAGTAGGGCGTGATCTGGAGATCGAAACCTTCAAACTGACAGACCAGATAACGGGCAAGATGATGGGGGTGCGGGCAGATATGACGCCCCAGGTTGCGCGCATCGATACCCATTACCTGCGCCAGTCCGGGGCAACCCGACTTTGTTATTTCGGCCCGGTCTTGCGCACCCGGCCCGATCGTCTTGGCGGCTCGCGTGTGCCATTGCACCTGGGCGCTGAACTGTACGGTGTTGCGGATGCAGAGGCTGATATTGAAATTGTCGAGCTGCTGGTAGAAACCCAGTCATGCATGGGTATCGACAATCTTCACGTCGATCTCGCGCACATGGGCGTATTCACAATCCTGATGCAGCAGACGGGGCTGGATGAGCATGCGCGCGGCAGCCTGATGGATGCAATTACCAGAAAATCGGCACCCGACGTGGAAAGACGCTGCAATGCATTCAACGTGGACGAGGCAACGCAAAAACTGCTTGTCCTGATGACAGACTGCAGCGGTGAAGCCGCACAGCTTGATACTGTTGCAAGTGAGTTTGCTCAAGCCTCACCAGAAGTTGCCGATGCATTTACGAATCTCGCAATGATCGCCGGCAGGCTCAGGAAAAGATTGCCCGATACGCGCATCTACTTCGATCTTGCATCACTCAGCGGCCAGAGCTACCACACCGGGCTGGTATTCACCGTGTACATACCCGGCTGCGGTCGTGCGATTGCCAATGGCGGGCGTTATGACGACATAGGCCGTGAATTCGGCCGCTCTCGCGCTGCAACCGGTTTCAGCCTGGACCTCCGCGCTGTCGCGAAGCAGGTGAACAGCGAAGATGACTTGCCGCACAGAATCTGCGCTCCCTACGAGGATGACAAAGCTTTGATGAAGGCAGTCAAAACACTTCGTGAATCGGGCAAGCAGGTAATATTCTGCTACGAAGATGATGCAATAAAACAGGAAACAAACAATGCCAGTCGTCTCGTTAAGAAAGACGATGCATGGGTCATAGAAAGTTAACAGGGGTAATCTGATGGGCAAGAGTGTAGTGCTGATAGGCAGCCAGTGGGGAGACGAAGGCAAGGGTAAGATCGTTGACCTGCTGACAGATCGCGCAGATGCGGTTGCACGGTTTCAGGGTGGCCACAACGCCGGACATACCCTGGTAATCAATGGTGAACAGACCATCCTGCATGTTATCCCGTCCGGCATCCTGCGCGATGATGTAATGTGCCTGATTGGCAACGGCGTTGTACTGTCGCTGGAAGCGATGGAGAAGGAACTGCTGGAAGTAGAAGCCAAGGGAATAGATGCCCGCAGTCGTGTGCGGATATCCGATGCCGCACCGATCATCATGCCGCACCATGTTGCTCTCGATCAGGCACGTGAAATAGCGCGCGGCAACAAGGCCATCGGTACCACCGGCAGGGGTATCGGACCGGCCTACGAAGACAAGGTTGCACGTCGCGGTCTGCGCATTGGCGACCTGGCGAATCCGGATGCCTTCGCCGACAAGCTGCGCAGTGTTATGGAATATCACAACTTCATGCTGGTCAATTACTTTAAGCAGGAAGCCGTCGATTACCAGCAATCGCTCGATGAAACCCTTGCCCTGGGCGACAAGCTGGGCAGCGTGATTGCCGATGTACCGGCCTTGCTAGACCTGTATCGGGATGAGGGCAAGTCCATCATGTTCGAGGGTGCGCAGGGCATGTTGCTGGATATTGATCACGGTACCTATCCCTACGTTACATCTTCCAATACGATTGCCGGCAACGCAGCCAATGGCACGGGTGTCGGCCCGTCAACCCTCGACTACACGCTGGGTATTGTCAAGGCGTATACAACACGTGTGGGCGGAGGACCGTTCACCACCGAACTGTTCAACGAAGAAGGTGATCATCTAGGCGAGCGTGGTGCAGAATTCGGCGCCACCACGGGCCGCAAACGTCGCTGCGGCTGGCTCGATGCAGTCGCCCTGAAGCGTTCACGCCAGATTAACGGCTTTACCGGTCTATGCATTACCAAGCTTGATGTACTCGATGGGCTGGATACGATCAAGATTGCCACTGCCTATAAACTGGATGGAGAGATCATTCAGGATACCCCGGGCGATGCAGATCGTCTCGAGCGCTGCGAACCGGTATACGAGGAAATGCCGGGCTGGAAGGAATCAACCGAAGGCGTGAAAGACTACGCTGCGCTTCCCAAGGCCGCGCATGATTACCTGAAACGTATCGAGGAACTGGTCAGGACACCAATCGATATCATATCAACGGGGCCGGATCGGGAAGAAACCATCGTTCTGCGCCACCCGTTTGATGCCTGAATCCACAGCTAATCCAGCCTAGTTGCTTCGGCGTACCACGTAGCGACCGTCTTCAAACCCGCTGAAAACCTCCCCGGTCATTGGATGCATGATCGGCGACAGGTCATCATCCGCCTTGAGATTGCGCTGTGCCACGTAGGTTTCATGGTCGGACCCGTCGACCAGAACCCGATACCAGGGCTCGTCTTTGGGCGGGCGACTCCGGGCAACCTTGTCATACCATTCGTCAGACAGCATGAATTCAGCATCAACATCGTAAATAACCCCGCGATAGTCGAACATGCGATGTCGAATCAGCTGGCCAATATTCCATTTAGCTTCCTGCATGATAATTCTCTTCCAGTAATGTAAGCAGACTGTACCCGTTCAGCTTCATTATGCGTCCGGCTGTGATGCCAGCTGGGCCTGGTACTGCTGCCAGTATTTCGACTGGTTCACCCCGAGTTCATAGAGAAAATCCCAGTCATACAGCCCCGAGTTGTGGCCGTCATTAAAAAACAGTTTTAGCGCATAGTTGCCGACCGGCTTCATTTCAGTAATCACAACGTCCTCTTTGTCCGTGACCAGGATGCGGCCACTGCCATGCCTTCCCCGCACCTCCTTGGAAGGCGAGAACACCCTCAGGTACTCCCACGGCAGTTGAAATTTTTCACCGGTATCGAAGCGTACTTCCAGTGTGCGGCTGCCAGTGTGCAGCGTGATGCGGGTAGGGTGAGTGGCTTTGCTCATGTCATGAAATTCGTATAACGGGCTGTGACTGCATTATACAGGCAGGAAGCCGATTGCCACGTTGTCAGGCGGCTGATAAGGTCAGCAGCTCAATCGATACACAAGGAATGTGATCAATGAAGACAACATGGATGTGTTTGTTATGGCTGTGCGCGTATGCACAACCAGCAATGACCAGTGCAGCAGAACGCGAGCTGTTGCAGTTATTGAAATACCAGCCGGGTATGAATGTCAGCGGCTGGTACATGAGTGAGAAGCTTGATGGCGTCAGGGCATACTGGAATGGCCGCCAGCTCCTGTCCCGTAAAGGTAACCCTTTTGCAGCACCTGGATGGTTTACTGACAAGCTGCCACCCTTTGAACTAGACGGCGAGCTCTGGATAGCCC
>JARFQC010000172.1 GCA_029287965.1 Arenicellales bacterium | reverse complement strand
CCCAGCATGCTGGCAGTCCATGGCAGCCAGTCGACGGGTATCAGATCCATGAAGTTCATCAGGAAAATCCAGATGAATGATGTCAGTGCAAGCGGCGCGATAAAGAAGTTTTTGCCGGTAAACGAGCTTTTTACGTTGTCTTCTATAAATACAACGATCCATTCTACGAAATTTTGCAGGCCGCCCGGCACACCGGACGTAGCGGATTTGGCGGCTTTACTGAAGATGAACAGAAACAGTGCGCCGAGGAGAATCGAAACACCCAAGGTATCAACGTGGAACGCCCAGAAACCCATGCTTTGGGCTTCTGCCGCACAGTGGGCAAACTGCCAGCCCGAGGAGGCAACTTCTGGCATGTCATCGCCGCAGAGCTTCTGGCCAACCATGTCCTCAGGCATCTTGCCATATGTCAGGTTCGTCAGGTGGTGCTTGATATATTCCGAAGACGTTAAGGTGTCGCCCGCCATTGTTTGCCTTTTTATTTCAGTCGTTCTTCAATCTGTTCACGGCCAGCAGTGGGGACAACTGGACCAGCAGGTAGGCAGAAAATAATGCTGCTGCACTCAGCGGCCTGATCAGCATAATTGCCATTAGAAACAGCGCGCCAGTCAGAACCAGTTTACCCGACTCCCCCCTGAATACTGTCGATGCGAGTTGTTTCGGCTGCCACCCGGCACTGTCCGAAAACAGTTTCACTGCGAAGTAGGCACTGGTCAGCGTCGCTATCATTCCGCCGGTAAAAGCAGAGTAGGCAGCCACTGTACCCGCTACAATCAACAACACACCCGTCAGTAATAAAGTCACGAAAAACTGAGCAAAAACAAGGCGATAGCCCAAGCCTTTGTGATTGCCTTTCATCTTTCGTTTCTTGCTGCGGATCGCGGCCCTAACCACAGGCCTCGCAAAGAGTCGCGTAGTATAGTTACACGCCCTTTAGTGGTCAATATAAGGACATCAGCTTTTATAATGATTCAACTATCAGCACGGCCGAAAGCAACGCGCCATGTGCAAGCATGGCCAGGATAGTCATGCGGATCGCAGGGACGAGAGCAGACGGGTGGTTGGCATGCCTGATCAGTATGGCCGCAGCCCTGTATGTCAGCACCGCCGGGAGCATGGCGACCAGGGCAGATACTGGCAGCAAGCCGACGGCTATCAGCATGGCCAGCATTAGCCAGGCCAGGCTCGCGATCAGCACATAGCCCCAACGCGCTGTGTCCGGCTCCAATCGTGCAACCCAGTGCAGCTTGCCAGCCTGGATATCGGCCTTGCGATCCGGAAACTGGTTGATAAACAGCAGGTTGGCAGTCAGCAACCCTACAGGGATGGCAATCGCCACAACGTTCGTGGACAAGTTGCCGGTCTGCACCAGCCAAGCCCCCAGCGGCAGCAGGCTGAAACCGGCCAGTACACACAATTCACCCAGCCCCCGGCTGTTGAGCCGCAATGGCGGCGCGGAGTATCCCCAGCCGATCACGATGCCGGTCAAGCCCAGCCAGAATAGTGCCGCACCCGTCTGGGCCACCAGGTAGCTGCCAATCAACATTACCGCCAGCATCAGGCAGACACCGTAAATCAAAGTCTGCTGCCGCGTCATGACTTCGTTCTGGATAAAGCGACTGCCACCGGTAAACGGAAAAATACGCTCGTCGTTGTTGTCGTCAGTGCCGTTTAAGGCATCGTAGTAGTCGTTCAGCACGTTGATCCCGGCATGCAGCAGCACCGCGGCCAGCAGACTCAGCACAGCCGTGGCCCAGTCGAGCGTATAGCCCTGGTAGACGCTATAGCTTAATCCCAGGATCACCGGGACGATGGTTGCCAGTATGAATGGCGGGCGTGTCGCCGCAATATAGGCCAGGGCAGGATGGGGAAATTGTTCTACTGCGGGTTCAGCGATACTCATGACAACTCCGTTTGAGTTGGCAGCGCCAGCACATCGGCCGCCTAGTTGATTTTGGCCAGGATACCTTCCAGCACGTCATTACTATGGAAGTCTATTACCAGTTTTCCCTTGCCCTTGGGGCCGAGCTTGATTTCAACCGGCGTAGCCAGGCGTTCGGACAGTGATTCTTCCAGATGGCGAATATCGGGATCTTTTTCCTTTTTAACTTTCTTACCGGCACCACCTTCCTGCAGGCGGCGTACCAGCTGCTCCGCCTGGCGCACGCTCATACCGGCGTCGGCTATCTGCCTGGCAGCCTTGCACTGCAGTGCGGCTTCCAGCGACAACAGGGCACGAGCGTGCCCCATATCCAGCTCCGCGGCTTCCACCATGGCGCGCACATCCTGTTCCAGCGACAGCAGACGCAGCAAATTGCTGACGCCAACCCGCGATCGCCCGACGTTATCGGCGACCTGCTGATGAGTCATGCTGAATTCCTCGATCAGGCGCTGCATGCCCTTTGCTTCCTCGATCGGGTTCAGGTCCTCGCGCTGCAGGTTCTCAATCAGGCCGATGACCATGGCATCTTCATCGGACAGTTCGCGCACCACCACGGGTACCCGGTCCAGCTCGGCCAGCTGCGCAGCCCGCCAGCGCCGCTCACCGGCGATGATTTCATAGTCGCCGGTGTTCAGCTTGCGTACCACGATCGGCTGCAGGACGCCCTGCTTGCGAATTGAACTGGCCAGCTCTTCCAGGGCGGCCTTGTCCATCACGCCGCGCGGCTGAAAACGTCCCCGCTGCAGCAGCTCGACCGGCACTTCCTGCAGACCTGTTTTCTGTGCTTCCTCGAGGGTGGATCCGGCGTCACCCAGCAGGGCATTGAGACCACGCCCTAGCGGGCTTTTCTTTGCATTCATGTTGCGGCTTCTCTCTCCAGCACTTCATTGGCCAGGGCCAGGTAGGCCCGCGCTCCCTTGGAGCGTTTATCGTATTCCAGTGCCGGCTTGCCGTAGCTGGGTGCTTCGGCAAGCCGCACGTTGCGGGGTATGATGGTCGAATACACCTTGTCCCCAAAATGATTTTTCAATTGCGTGGACACCTCGAGCGTGAGGCTGTTGCGGCCGTCATACAGTGTGCGCAGCAGACCTTCTATGCTCAGGTTGGGATTCAGCGTTTCCCTGATTTTCCTGATCGTACCCACCAGCTCGGTTAAGCCTTCCAGGGCAAAATACTCGCACTGCATGGGGATGATGACGGCATCCGATGCCGCCAGGGCATTGACCGTCAGCAGGTCGAGCGCCGGCGGGCAGTCGATGAGAATAAAGTCGTACTCGTCGCGTACGCTGTGCAGCGCCTCGCGCAGACGAAACTCCCTGTGCTGCGCATTGACCAGTTCTACCAGTGCACCGGACAGCTCCCGGTTGGAAGCAATGATGTCATAGCCGGAGCGCGTGATGAGTACGGCATTCTTTATCGCCGCAGGCTGCATCAACACTTCGTATACCGTGTATTGCTGGGCGTCGCGGTCTATGCCACTGCCAGAGGAGGCATTGCCCTGCGGATCGAGATCCACCAGCAGCACACGCTGGCCGTACTGTGCCAGGGAATGGGCCAGGTTGATCCCGGTCGTGGTCTTGCCTACTCCGCCTTTCTGATTGGTAACTGAAAAGATTTTAGACATCAATTATCTCGGCGGCACAGAACCAGGTGTCGCTGCTCGTTCAATTCGGGAACACGGGTGTCGATCACCCGGTCTATATGAAAGCCTTCAGGTATTGTTGTTGTCTCATCGCCCGGCCAGCGCCCCTTCATGGCAATGATGCAGCCGTCGTCACTGAGCAGCTGCCCGCTGCTTTCTATCATGGCGCCCAGCGTGGTGTAAGCCCTGCTCACTAGCGTATCAAATTTTTCCTGGCTTCGATATTCCTCGACACGCGACTGCACCGGCGTGACATTGTCCAGGCCAAGGTCTGCAACACACTGGCGCAGAAAGCGAATACGCTTGGCATTGCTATCCAGCAGTACCAGCTGCAGCTGTGGCGCGGCGAGGGCAAGCGGAATGCCCGGCAGCCCTGCGCCGGTGCCGATATCGAGTATGCGGACACCGCATAGATGCGGCAGCACAGTGAGGCTGTCGAGCAGATGCCGGGTCAGCATATTGCGCCTGCCCCTGACCGCGGTCAGGTTATAGACGCGATTCCACTTACTGACCAGGTCGATATAGTCGAGCATGCGCATCGATGTCTCGGCAGACAGGGACAGGCCGAAGGTTTCAGCGCCTGATTGCAGGCTGCTGAGCAGGTCACTGCGCGCCATCAAGCAGACTTTCTTTTCAGGTGAACCAGCAGCAGGGAGATGGCAGCCGGGGTGACACCCGCAATGCGCGATGCCTGGCCGACTGTCGCCGGGCGATGCTCGGACAGCTTCTGTTGCACCTCGTTCGACAGGCCGCGGACATTGTCGTAGCGAATCGTATCGGGAATGCAGGTTTCCTCGTTACGACGGTGCTTGTCGATCTCCTGCATCTGGCGATCGATGTAGCCGGCATACTTGACCTGGATTTCGACCTGTTCCGCGACTTCCGGTTCTGTAACCGGCTCACCGGCGCCGGGCAGGCTCATCATGCCGGCATAGTCCAGCTCGGGACGGCGCAGCAGCTCGAGCAAGCTGGCTTCCTTTTTCAACGCGCGACCGAGTACACGTTCTGCCTCGTCGCCGGTAAGCGTCTCCGGCCTGATCCAGGTGGCCGAGAGACGCTGCTTTTCGGCCTCGATGGCATCGCGCTTGCGGTTGAAGGACTGCCAGCGTCGTTCATCCACCAGGCCCAGTTCATGACCTTTCGCGGTCAGCCGTAGGTCGGCATTGTCCTCACGCAGCAGCAGACGGTACTCCGCGCGCGATGTAAACATGCGGTAGGGTTCCGTGGTACCGCGGGTAATCAGGTCGTCGATCATGACGCCGATATACGCTTCGTCACGCCCCGGATACCAGGGCTCCTGACCGTGCGCCGTACGGGCCGCATTGAGGCCGGCGAT
This sequence comes from Arenicellales bacterium, assembly GCA_029287965.1. GTDB lineage: Bacteria > Pseudomonadota > Gammaproteobacteria > BMS3Bbin11 > BMS3Bbin11 > JARFQC01. The sequence continues at coordinate 4,803 of JARFQC010000172.1, read as the reverse complement.
CAGCCCCTGGGCGGCAGCCTCTTCATACCCGGTCGTGCCGTTGATCTGGCCGGCAAAAAAGAGGCCTGGCAGGTTCCTTGTTTCCAGCCATGGATTGAGATCACGCGGATCCATGTAATCGTATTCGATGGCATAGCCCGGGCGGGTGATGAAGGCCTTTTCAAAGCCCTCGATGGAGTGTACGAGGTCCAGCTGCACATCAAACGGCAGGCTGGTCGAGATGCCGTTCGGATAGATTTCGTTTGCCTCAAGCCCCTCGGGTTCGACGAAGATCTGGTGGCCGCTGCGTTCGGCAAAACGCACCACCTTGTCCTCGATGGATGGGCAGTAGCGCGGCCCGACACCGCTGATTTCACCGCTGTACATTGGCGAGCGGTCGAGCCCGGCACGAATCAGGTCATGTGTGCGGGCATTGGTATAGGTGATATGGCAGCTGACCTGGCGCGGGTGGTCCTCACGGCTGCCGAGATACGAGAACACAGGTGCCGGATCATCACCAGGCTGCTCCTGCATTACTGAAAAATCAATGCTGCGGCGATCTATTCGCGGTGGCGTGCCGGTCTTCAGGCGTCCGACACGGAAGGGCATATCGCGTAAACGCCGGGCCAGTGAATTGGATGGCGGGTCGCCGGCCCTGCCACCTTCGTGATTGCTCTGGCCAATGTGGATGATGCCACCGAGGAACGTACCGGAAGTCAGCACAACGCTATGCGCGCGAATGTGCAGGCCCATCTGGGTAATGACACCTGCCACGCGGCCCTGTTCGACGATCAGGTCGTCAACGGCCTGCTGGAATACCTGCAGGCCCGGCCGATTCTCTACGATGTGGCGTATCGCGGCCTTGTACAACACCCTGTCAGCCTGGGCACGGGTCGCTCGTACGGCCGGACCCTTGCGTGAATTCAGTGTGCGGAACTGGATGCCGCCCCGGTCAGCGGCAACGGCCATCGCACCGCCCAGGGCATCGATCTCCTTGACCAGGTGGCCCTTGCCTATGCCGCCGATGGCCGGATTGCAGGACATCTGCCCGATGGTCTCGACACTGTGCGTCACCAGCATGACCCGGCTGCCCACGCGGGCAGCCGCAAGGGCGGCCTCAGTGCCGGCATGGCCGCCGCCGATGACAATAACATCATAATGTTGTGACAGGTGCATGGGGCGGGATTATACACCGTTGCAAAAGACAGCAAGCGGGAGCCTTGCAGGAGCAGCTAGAGAGATGCTGCATCCCAGGCAGAGCACTTTCGGGCGAGAATATTAATCGCGATAGACTATCGCTACCACAGCATAGTTCCGGCTTGCTTTCGGCTTATTACAACTTGAACTCGATCTCGACGTCGACCAGGTTAATGACGTCACCATCCGCCAGTTTCGTGGCGCGCGACTGCAGGGCCTTGCCGTTAACAGTGGGTTTGGTTGCGGCATCACTGGCGCCCGCAATGAAATTGACGTAGTAGGCGTCCTTGCGCCGCGATACGACGACCACCTGCACGCCCGGCCGGCCAAGCGTGACCATCGCCCGGTCGATGACAGTCTCCTTGCCTTTGGCCGGACCCGTTCGCACTTTCAGCCTGGCCAGCTTGCTGCTGGGGGTGGGTACGATGGCCTTCATCGCGGCTGTATCTTCAGCATCCCTGATCGCCTGGACCTGACTGCCCTTGGCCACGTCCCTGGCCACCTGACCCGGTTTCAACACCATGGTTTTTTCGAAGTCGTCTTCATCGACGCCGGGCATGGTTTGGTCGGCCTGGTAGACCAGGCGCTGGCCGCCTATCTTGATCTTGTCGCCATCCTGCAGAACGCTCTTTTTGATGCGCTGGCCATTGATCCAGGTGCCGTTTGTCTTGCTGACATTCTCGATGAATGAGTCATCGAGAATGTTGATCAGCAAAGCGTGTTCACCGCTGACAGTCGAGTCATTAAGATGAATATCGCAACTGGGTCGCCTGCCGATCACCATGCGAGAGTGGTCCAGCTTGAACTCCTTCGCCTCCTCCTCGCCACTCTTCAGTATAAGAATACCCATGTTCCTCCCCGGTGATATTTTTTATGTTGTGACAGATCAGTATAGACAGCCTGACACGAAATACCTGTCCGGCCGGCTGGAAATTCCTCTCGCTCACCGCCCGAACAGGCGCCTGAACAGTGAAGGCGAAGGGCTGGCGCCTTCACCTACGCGCACCAGTATGACCGTCACATTGTCATGGCCGCCGTTGGCGATGGCTTTATCAATCAATTCATCGATACCATAGTCGAGGTCCGTAGACGATCTTCTGAGTATGTTACTGATCTCGCGATCATCGAGCATATCGTTCAATCCGTCCGAGCAGAGCAGGTAAATGTCGCCCGGCAGTGTCTCCAGTTCGCGTGTATCGATCTCGAGGCTGCTGCCTACCCCTAGTGCACGCGTGACGATATTGCGCTGGGCGGAGTGCTTCGCTTCCTCGCGGCTGTAAAATCCGTTGTCGACGAGTTCCTGGACAATCGTATGATCCTTGCTCAATAAATCGAGCTGGTAACCGCGATACCGGTACAGGCGTGAGTCCCCGACATGCGCGATGCTCAACCGCCCGTTGTCAAACCAGCCTGCCGTCAGCGTCGTGCCCATCCCCCGGCATTCCTTGTCGTCCAGCGCGGTTTCGTAAATCAGCCTGTTTGCATGCCGCACTGCACGGTAGAGCATTTCTTCATGACTGTAGGGCGTCTCGCTGTCACTGTCATGAGCGCCAAGCAATTGCTCGACAACCTGGTATACGGTCGTTACCGCGATCGCACTTGCAACTTCACCCGCCTGGTAACCGCCCATGCCGTCTGCCAGTACGACCAGGCCCAGGTCGTCCCGCGAGCCGAAATTATCCTCGTTATGCTCCCGTACCGAGCCGGTATCTGATCTGGCCGAAATACAGATATGGCTCATTTTCCGGCCGCCATGGACTTTGCACAGGCCAGCAGGTCGCGGGATAGTTTTTTGCCGTCCTGGTAGCGGTTGTCTACGTCTTTCTGCAGCAGTTTGTCGACAATCTCGACGATGCACTGGCCGCGTTCCTTCAGCTCGGGCCGTAGCGACACCAGGTCAGCCGGGTCACCGGAAGTGATCTTCACCATGAGCTGGGTCAGCGAGTCGGCCTTGTAAGGCAGCTGCCCGGACAGGAGCTGGTACAACAGTACGCCGAGCGAATACAGGTCTGTGCGACCGTCAAGCTCCTTGCCGCGCAACTGTTCCGGCGACATCGACGAAGGCGTACCCAGCACCATGCCGGTCTTCGTCCGTCTCGAATCGGTCAGGCGGGCAATGCCGAAGTCGGTGATTTTAAGCTGCCCGGATTGCGGATCATACATGACATTGGCGGCCTTGATATCGCGGTGGATGATGTTATTGGAATGCGCATAAGCGAGTGCGTCAGCAAGCTTCATGCCAATTTTCACCACGCTCAGCGGCGGCAGCAGGCTGTCTTCCCTGGTATAAAAGCGCAGGTCCGTGCCGGTCAGATACTCCATGGCGATATAGGCCATGTCGTTGGCTTCGCCGGCATCGTAGATGGTGACGATATGCGGATGATGCAAACGGCCCGCTGCCTCCGCTTCACGGAAAAAGCGTTGCAGGACATTTTCCTGTTCGTCGGCATCGAACTCGCGCTTGAGATTGAGTGTCTTGATCGCAACAGTGCGGTTGATTTTCGGGTCTGCGCCGAGATAGACCATGCCCATTGCACCCTTGCCGATGCGCCGCTCAATCCGGTAACGGCCGAGTATCGACCCATCCGGTGTATCGTCATACTCTTCCTCGGCATTCTCGTCGGGCATGACTCCGGCTGCGTCCATCATCACCGTATCCTGGAGCATGCGGGCATTTTCTGCGCGCTCGGCAATATCCTTGAAACCCGGGTCGTAGCTGCGCATGTAGCGGTATACGGATCCTGCACGGTCATAGTCCTCCGCTTCCTCGAAGTCCTGCGCCAGGTAGTAAAGCAGCACCATGATGGAGTCGTCGAGCGGACACTTGCGGAAACTCTCGTAGGCCGCATCCAGTTCGCCACGCTTCTGGCTGGCCAGGCCAACGCGCCGGTGAATTTCTGTCGCACCGATATCCGAATAATCCTCGGCCTTTTTGCGTGCACCAAAGCGGAACATGATCAACGAACCGGCCAGCAGCAGCACGACGGGCAGCGAGACATCCAGCCATAGATGCATGAACATCATGCCCCAGAACTGCGCACCCAGCATGCTGGTCAGCATTACGGCGATCAGCATGATGCCGCGCGCCTTGCCCAGTGCAGGCAGCCATAGCAGCAGGAGGCCAGCAGCCAGAGCGAAGCCGGCGATGACCCACAGCGTCCAGGCCGGGATCGCCATCAAACGCCCGTCGAGCATGCTCGCCAGCGTGACGGCACTGAGCTGAACCGGCGACAAACTGCCACCCGGCACAGCTATCCCGGGCACCAGCCCGGGAGCGGTCACGCCTACCAGCACATGGCTGCCCTGCAGGCGATCGCGTGACACCTTGCCCTGCAGCAGCTCATAAAGCGGAATTTCCTCGATGGCTGCATCACGTCCAAGGTTTGACGGGTCAATATGCGGATACGCTACCAGGTGATCGTCAGTCCAGAGCACGCGCGACCCGACGCGCAGGCGCCCACCGCGCATCGGCCCGGCGTCAGCCTGTTCACTGCTGCTGATCAACATCTGCAGTGCCACGGACGGCAACAGCATGCCATCGTGATCGAGCATCAGGGGGACACCGCGCACACTATCTTTGTCCTGCGCAGCTACGGGGTAGGGGGCAAAAACAGATGCGGTGTTGCC
>JARFQC010000111.1 GCA_029287965.1 Arenicellales bacterium | reverse complement strand
TCCGGTGCCGAGCAGGGAGGCCATCATGGCCCTGCTGGAAAACGCCGGGCAGCCGCAGTCGCTGAAAAAGATCCTGTCCGCCCTCGATATCTCCGATGAAGACGGCAAGGTCGCCATCCGTCGGCGCCTCAAGGCGATGACGCGGGACGGCCAGCTGGTACGTAACCGCAAGAATATGTACGGACTGGCGAAGCAGATGGACATGGTCTGCGGCCTTATCCAGGGGCACCCGGACGGTTTTGGCTTCGTCATCCCGGATGGGGGTGGAGAAGACGTATTCCTCAGTGCCCGTGAACTGCGCAAAGCGCTGCTCGGGGACCGCGTAATGGTCCAGGCGGTACAAAGTGGTCGCGGCGGCAAGCTGGAAGGCAAGATCGTAGAAGTATTACAGCGCAACAACCACACCGTGCTGGGGCATTATCACTCCGAGAGTGGTGTTGGCTACGTCATCCCCGATGTTCGCCGGATTGGCCAGGATATCCTGATACCTCAGGGTGAATCAGGCAAGGCAAATCCGGGTCAGATTGTGGTGGCCACCATAGACCAGCAGCCGGACGAATACACCCAGCCTGTAGGCCATGTCAGCGAAGTCCTTGGTGAGCACATGGATCCAGGAATGGAGATCGAGATCGCCATTCGAAAATACGAACTGCCCAACAGCTGGCCCAAGACCGTTCAGAAACAGGCTGATCGCATTCCTGCCGAAGTGCTTGACGACCACAAGACAGGCCGACTCGATCTGCGTGATCTTCCGCTGGTCACCATCGATGGTGAAGACGCGCGGGATTTCGATGACGCCGTTTATTGCGAACAAGTGGATGGCGGCTGGAAGCTGATTGTCGCGATCGCCGATGTAGCCCACTACGTGCGTCCCGGTGAGCCGTTGGACCAGGAAGCCATCAATCGCGGAAATTCGGTCTATTTCCCTGAACAGGTGATTCCGATGCTGCCGGAGTCGCTGTCTAATGGCTTGTGCTCGCTCAACCCGGACGTCGACCGCTTGTGCATGGCCTGCACAATGACGATTGACGATGATGGAATAATCCAGCACTGGCAATTCGACAATGCCGTCATGCGCTCACATGCCCGCATGACCTATACAAAGGTTGCCGCCATCCTCGTCGATGGCGACCCGGATCTCATACACGAATACGCCGCGGTTTTCCCGGCCCTGCAGAACCTGTTTGCGCTGTACCAGCTCAGGCACAAGCAGCGGGCCAGGGAAGGCATGATGGATCTCGACATGCCGGAAACGCGCATAATCTTCAATGAACAGCGCAAGATCGAGGCCATCGTTCCGGTAGTACGCAACGAAGCCCATCGACTCATCGAGGAATTTATGCTGGCCGCCAACGTCTGCGCGGCAAGATTTATCGATGATGCCGAGCGCCCCAGTCTTTACCGGCTGCATAGCGGCCCGACCGAGGAAAAACGTGAGGACCTGCGCCGCTTCCTGTTTGAACTGGGACTAAGCCTGAGCGGCGGCGATGAACCCGACGTCAAAGACTATGCGAAACTCCTGCATGACATGTCACAGCGGGCAGATGCTGAGGTGATCAAGCCAATGGTGTTGAGGAGCCTCAGCCAGGCCTTCTATTCCCCCGATAATGGTGGTCATTTCGCGCTGGGTTTTTCGCATTACACCCATTTCACTTCACCTATCCGTCGTTACCCGGACTTACAGGTTCATCGCACGATAAAATCCATACTGCGGCGCAAGTCATCGCCTTACAGTGAGCTCGAACTGGTCGAGCTGGGTGAGCACTGCTCGATGACAGAGCGCCGCGCCGATGATGCAACACGCGATGTGATGCGCTGGCTGAAAGCAGAGTTCATGCTTGACCGCATCGGTGAAGATTTTCCCGGCACAGTCAGCGGTGTCACCGGGTTCGGGCTATTTGTGCAACTGGATGATATCTATGTCGACGGGCTGGTACATATTACATCCCTCGGCAACGACTACTTCCATTTCGATGCAACCAAGTACCGTCTCACCGGGGAGCGTACCGGCCAGACCTATAGACTGGGTGACCGGCTGGATGTACAACTGGTGCGCGTCGATGTGGATGAAGGGAAGATCGACCTGGAACTGGCAGGCACTGCCGAGGCCAGCAGTGGCAAGCGCGGCAAGAAGGGCAAACGCTAGTCTTGTTGATGTGTGTGACGATCTCTTGCCTTGACATGTTGTGCCTGCTGACCATGATCCGGTAACCCATATGTCGGAAGAACTGGTCACCGGGATTCACGCCGTTTCAGCCGTGCTGGAACATAACCCCTCGCGCGTTGCTCAACTGTATATCAGCGGCACATCACGCAATCGCCGTTTTGATTCTATCCGCCAGCTGGCAAGTCAGCATGGCGTTGCAGTACATGCTGTATCCCGTGACAAGCTTGATCGACTATCAAGTGGCCAGATGCACCAGGGCATTATTGCCCGTTGCCAAACGCTGCAGAAAAAAGGTGACAAGGAACTGCTGTGGGATATCAAGTCGCTCAAACATCCGGCCATGCTCCTGGTCCTGGACGGGGTGCAGGATCCGCATAACCTCGGTGCCTGCATCCGCACCCTGAATGGAGCCGGCGGCGATGGAGTAGTAATGCCGAAGGACCGCTCAGCACCCATTACCGCCGTTGCCCATAAATCTGCCAGCGGTGCGATGGAAACCACCCCGGTCTATCATGTCACCAACCTGGCCCGTTCACTGCAGCAGCTCAAGGACGAAACTGGCTTATGGATATATGGAACCAGCGACAAGGCGGAAAAATCCATTTACCAGCTCGATTTCAACGAACCTTTCGCACTGGTCCTGGGTACTGAAGGCAAGGGCGTGCGCAGGCTGGTTGCAGAACAATGCGATCAGCTGGTCAGTATCCCGATGCAGGGTAGTGTCAGCAGCCTGAATGTCTCGGTTGCGACCGGGGTATGCTGCTACGAGGCGCTAAGACAACGTAACCTGAAAAACAACCTGTAGAAGCGGCGGCGTCGCCGCGATTCTTCAACGACGCAAAAATAAATCGCGGCGACGCCGCCGCTCCGACAAATACGAATAAATACTCATGGATAAAAAACACCGCTGCGACTGGTGCACCGGTACAGAAATAGAGCGACGCTACCACGATGAAGAATGGGGCGTGCCACTGCATGATGACCGCAAGCTGTTCGAGTTCCTTCTACTGGATGGCGCTCAGGCAGGACTCAGTTGGCTGACTATCCTGAACAAGCGAGAGGGCTATCGTGCTGCATTCGATAATTTCGACCCGTACAAGATTGCCGAATACGGTGAAGACAAGGTCGCTGAACTGTTGAACAATCCGGCCAT
>JARFQC010000071.1 GCA_029287965.1 Arenicellales bacterium | reverse complement strand
GTACTGCCCGGGTATTCGCCTGCCAATGCGACTCGACATGCTCACGGGTAAGCTGATAGCCGGTCGTTTCATCCACGGGGACGAGCTGGATGTCGGCATTGAAGAGGCTGGCAATATGGCGGTTACATGGGTAGCCCGGATCAGCCATCATAATCCCGTCACCCGCGTTGAGCAGAACTGCCATGACAAGTTGCAGGGCACCTGATGCACCGGGTGATACGAGAATGCGCGATGCATCAACATCTGCATCATCAGCGTAGCTTGTCGCGATGGCCGCTCGTAGCTCAGGCAGGCCATTGGCGGCGGTGTAGTGAGTATGGCCCGTATCGAGTGCAGTCCTGCCCGCCGCGATGACTCCCGGCGGAGAAGGAAAGTCCGGTTCACCGATTTCCATGTGAACGATGTCTTTGCCCTGCGCTTCCAGCTGCCTGGCACGCTGCAATATCTGCATGACCCTGAACGGATCGATTCGGCGTGCCCGTTCGGACATGACTGAAGGTCGCGTCATGCGTAGGTCTTCTGCAGGTAGTCGACAGTCAGCATGGAGTCGCGGTAATCCCTGGTTGAATTGATCAGTTCGAGGGCATGCCCCGGATCGCCAAAAGTCGTAAGCACCAGGTCAGCACCGGTGAAATCATCATCGGACGTGTAGTCGGTTACAGTAATGACAACAGGCAAGTCCGCTGCCAGTGCTGAGCGTATGCCGTTGTAGGAATCTTCGAACGCAATGCATTCGCTGGCTGCCCAGTCCATTTCGTCCAGCACCAGTTGATAGATTTCCGGCGACGGTTTCTTGTTGGGCACCATCTCACCCGCGGCAATGATGTCGAACCATTCCAGTGCCTCATCGCCCAGGTTGCTCGAAATGAGGTATTTGACGTTACTGGGCGCAGTCGTGGTCGCAATCGCCAGTCTAAGCCCTGCTTCCCTGGCCTCCCGGAACAATCGTTCCACACCGGGTCGCAGCGGTATCGCACCGCCGGTCAACATGTCCCGGTAGACCTCTGTTTTGCGTGCATAGATGCGTTCAATCAGCTGATCAGTATCGGCATCTTCCGGCAGGTCCGGGTCATACTTGCCGATGAAATAGGCCATGCGTTCCTTGCCGCCGCTGATGGTCAATAAATCACCGTACAATTCCGGGCTCCAATGCCAATTCAGACCGAACTCCCTGAAGGTGTTGTTGTAGGCAACCCTGTGCCCGTTACGTTCCGTGTCGGCCAGTGTGCCGTCCACATCAAATATCAATGCTTTCAATGGCATAAATGGGTATCTTATTTAAATTGAGTGAATATCAGTTGATACTGTCGGGGTAATCTGGTATTTATTCGCGTCGCTTAACTTTCGCATCAATTATGGCAGGAGAAATTGCATGCCGGCCAGCAAAAAAACTGACCAAGTCTCATCACTGATACACGGTGTAAAACCCTTTAAAGTAAAGAAGGGTGAAGAATACATGAACGCCCGGATGCGCGAACATTTTCGCGAGATCCTCACCGCCTGGCGCCAGGAACTTCTGGATGAAGTTGCCCGTACTGTCCACTCCATGCAGGACGAAACGGAGAATCATCCCGATCCCAATGATCGCGCCAGCCAGGAAACTGATATATCACTGGAACTTCGCAACCGCGACCGTGAACGCAAGCTCATCAAGAAGATAGATGAGTCCATCGACACGATAGAAACTGGCGATTACGGCTACTGTGAATCGTGCGGAGTCGAAATAGGCATACAACGCCTGGAAGCACGACCTACCGCCAATATGTGCATAGACTGCAAGACTCTTGCAGAAATTCGCGAAAAGCAGCTGGCCTGACTTCTGCTTTTAAAGGCTGTCCTGCTCTACCCCCCCGAACTGCAGACAGTAACATTTGACCACCAAGCCATTTAAACCGGCCTGGTGGTCACGTAACCCGCATCTCCAGACACTCTGGCCCTTTCTGTTCAAGCAAGGCGGATCGCCTGCCTACCGGCGTGAAAGATTCGTTCTGCCGGACAATGACTTCATTGATATCGACTGGCTTGATACTGCCAGAGGAAAGCCGACAGTTATTCTACTGCACGGCCTCGAAGGCGGGTCTGACTCGCACTATATCCGTGCCAACAGCATGCTTCTCGCGGCGGCCGGCCTGCGCGTGGCGGTTATGCATTTTCGCGGTTGCAGCGGCGAACTCAACCGCCTGCCACGTGGCTACCATTCCGGTGACACGGCCGATCTGTCGCAGTTCGTAAGTGAATTGCTAACCAGGGAACCCGGCACCCCAATAGCCGCGGTCGGCTTTTCCCTCGGAGGGAATGTACTGCTTAAATGGTGCGGTGAGACCGGTACTGGCTGTCCACTGGCATTTGCCGTTGCCGTGTCTGTTCCATTTGACCTGATGGTAGCGGCCGATTCGCTTGATAGTGGCGTATCTCGCTTGTACCAATGGTGGCTGGTTAAAAGCCTGAAACAAACAACGCTGAAGAAAATTGATAAAGGTTTGCTAAATTATGAACGCGAGAAAATACAGCGCCTGAACACCTTCACCGAGTTTGATGACATGGTCACCGCCCCCTTGCATGGCTTCCAGGGCGCGATGGATTATTACCGGCGCTGCAGTTCACGACCGTGGCTGAAACACATCAAGATTCCGACCCTGCTGTTGCAGGCCGAAGACGACCCCTTTCTAAACAAGTGCGGCCTGCCTGATGCCAGTGAACTGTCAGACACGGTAATGTTCGAACTCAGCCGGCACGGCGGCCACGTAGGGTTTGTCAATGCAATACCGGCAAACGGGCGATCAGGCTGGCTGGAAGCCAGAATATGCGATTATGCACTCAACCGAATCAAGGAATATTGAAGACATAAAAAAAGGGCCGTGAGGCCCTTTCCTGTATTGCTGTAAGCCTGGTACTCAGGCAGCGTCGTTTTCAATCGCTTTCATGCTCAGGCGAATACGACCCTGGCGATCCACTTCAAGTACCTTGACCTTGATGACATCACCTTCAGATAGCTTGTCGCTGACTTTTTCCACACGTTCGTTGGAAATCTGCGAAATGTGAACCAGTCCGTCCTTGCCAGGCAGGATGGTGACAAATGCGCCGAAATCCATCAGCTTGGCAACACGACCTTCGTAGATGGTACCAACTTCCACATCTGCAGTAATCTGCTCGATGCGGCGCTTGGCTTCCTGTCCTGCCGCGTTATCTGCGGAGGCGATTTTGACCGTACCATCGTCCTGGATATCTACGGTTGCACCGGTCTCTTCAGAGATCGAGCGGATTGTTGCACCGCCCTTGCCGATAACGTCGCGAATCTTGTCTGTCGGCACCTTGAAGCTGATAATGCGCGGTGCATAGTTAGACATTTCTTCACGTGGAGCGGAGATAGCCTTGGCCATCTCGCCGAGGATGTGAATTCGGCCTTCTTTGGCCTGGTCGAGGGCGATTTCCATAATTTCGCGGGTAATGCCTTCTATTTTGATGTCCATCTGCAGTGCCGTTACACCTTCCGAGGTACCGGCAACTTTGAAGTCCATGTCGCCGAGATGATCCTCGTCACCAAGAATATCGGTCAATACGGCAAACTTGTCTTCTTCCTTGATCAGGCCCATTGCAACACCGGCAACCGGAGCCTTGGTCGTTACGCCCGCGTCCATCATGGACAGTGATGTACCGCATACCGTTGCCATGGAACTGGAACCGTTGCTCTCCGTGATTTCGGATACAACGCGAATGACATAAGGGAATTCATCAATGCTGGGCACAATCGCCGCCACAGAGCGCTTGGCAAGTTTGCCATGGCCTATTTCACGACGCTTGGGGCTGCCCACACGTCCGGTCTCGCCAACGCAGAATGGCGGGAAGTTGTAGTGCAGCATGAATGGATCGCGATAGCTGCCTTCCAGGGCATCGATAATCTGTGCATCGCGTTCGGTCCCCAGTGTCGTTACTACCAGAGCCTGGGTCTCACCGCGGGTAAACAGGGCAGAGCCATGCGCACGGGGCAGTACGCCGGTGCGAATCGTTATGGGACGGACTGTACGTGTATCACGGCCGTCAATTCGTGGCTGACCATCAAGGATGCGGCCGCGAACAATAGATTTCTCCAGGCTCTTGATAGCACCGCTGATTTTCTCGATGTCATCCGGACTGCTGTCTTCACTGGTCAACTGATCCATGATGGCTGAACGAACAGCAGAACACTTGTCCTGACGCTGCATCTTGTCGGCCGTACTGTAGGCCTCTTCGAAACCAGCCTTGCCTGCGCTGGCGACTGAATCGGTCATGGAATCGTCTTTTTCCGCCGGTGTCCACTCCCATGGAGTAGTGCCGACTTCTGCGGCAAGTTCCCTGATTGCATTGATAGCGATGAGAGACTGCTCGTGACCAAACATGACTGAACCCAGCATGACTTCTTCTGAGAGGACTTTCGCCTGTGATTCAACCATCAGTACAGCAGAATCGGTACCTGCTACGACCAGATCGAGGTCAGAATTTTCCAGGGCGGCACGTCCCGGATTGAGGACGTATTCGCCGTCAATGTAACCAACTCTTGCACAACCCACCGGACCGTTGAAAGGCAAACCCGAGATGGACAGGGCTGCAGACGTACCCAGCATGGCGACGATATCAGGATCGACGTCGGGGTTGATGGACATGACAGTACAGATAATCTGCACTTCGTTGATATATCCCTTTGGGAACAGCGGGCGTACCGGACGGTCAATCAGGCGTGAAACAAGAATTTCGTTTTCAGAAGGACGGCCTTCGCGGCGGAAGAAGCCACCGGGTATTTTACCTGCCGCGTAGACTTTTTCCTGGTAGTCGACTGTCAGCGGGAAGAAGTCCTGTCCGGGACGTGCGCTCTTCGCTCCGACCACGGTGACCATGACGACTGTGTCGTCCATGCTGGCAATAATGCTGCCGCTGGCCTGGCGGCCAATTTCTCCGGTTTCCAGGGTTACGGTGTGTTCGCCGTACTGAAATGACTTGCTTACCTTATTCAAAGATATATCCTCTGCCCGGTCTCACTGCACCGGAATAATCGGGTGATGACGGTTAGTTACTTACGGAGACCGAGGCTTGCAATCAAGCTGCGGTAGCGCTCGCTGTCACGGCTCTTCAGGTAATCGAGCAGTTTGCGGCGCTTGTTGACCAGCCTCAGCAGACCCTGCCGTGAGTGATGGTCGTGGGTGTGTTCCTTGAAGTGACCTGTAAGGTCAGCGATACGTGCAGACATCAGCGCAACCTGAACCTCCGGTGAGCCGGTATCCGAGTCGCTGCGCTTATAGTCGTCTACAATCTTTGCCTTTGCTTCTGCGTTCAAGGCCATTTTATTCCTCTTTCAAATTATTGGGCAGTAAAACGCGCGTATTCTACCTATGCGCCCGGTTTTCCACAACCTCTTGAACCAATTATCGGTGTGGTTTCACTGCCGTTGCATACCTGTCCGGCATCCATCAACCAGAGGCGGGTGCTGGTGATGTCTTGAAAACGGACAGTATGATTACAAAACACCTTAACTAAGTGCCATATATTATTGTTTTATTCTGCCAATAAACGTCGTGGAGCGACCCGCTTGTCCGCTGTTATATCGCCCAGGCCAAGAAATTCGCCCTCTGCCCCGTAAATCCGCACGATGCCCTGCTGTGGAAGTTCGGCGGCACGTACAGGCTGCCCCTGTCTGAGCATATGTGCAGCATCCATTTGCAAATGCACCTCGGGGAACTGTGCAACCCCCTGGTCCACCGGTATGAGTGTTGCAAGGCGCTGATCTGCATCCATGGCCTCAAGTTGTTCCAGTGTATACGCATCAGCCAGGGACAGGCTGCCGACGGCAGTGCGTTCCAATGCTGACACATGTGCACCGCAGCCAAGTTCCGCCCCGAGGTCGATGGCAAGGCTGCGCACGTAAAAACCTTTCGAGCAGTGCAGCGACAAAACCAGTTTCCGGCCGTCATAGCTGACCACATCAAGCGCGTAGACGTGCATAACACGTGGTTTACGCTCCACTTCCACACCCTTGCGGGCGAGCTTGTATAGCGGCTGACCGTCTTTCTTCAGGGCCGAGAACATGGGTGGCACCTGCTCGATCCGGCCTATGAAATGCTGCAAAGTTGAAGTGATATCCTCAAGACTGACATCGACGTCTTGTTCGGTAATTACCGTACCTTCAGCATCACCGCTGTCTGTCGAAACGCCCAGGGTGATTTCGGCCAGGTAACGTTTATCGGCATCAGTCAGGTACTGGCTTACCTTGGTGGCCTCGCCAAAGCAGACAGGAAGCAAGCCTGTGGCCAGTGGATCAAGACTCCCTGTGTGACCGCCCTTGCGTGCATTGAACAACCGCCGGGCCTGCTGCAGGGATGCATTGGAGGTAGGACCGGACTGCTTATTGAGAAGAAGAATACCGTCGACACGGTCGAAGCGGTTTTTGCTGCGTCTCACGCTTCATCGTCTCCGCCGGACTCGCGCGATATCGCCTGGTCGATAAGTTCTGTGACGTGTCTGCCCCGCTCTACCGATGCATCATAGAAAAAACGCACATTCGGTATATAGCGGAGATCTACACGTTCTGCGAGTTCGTGCCGGATGAAGCCCGTAGCCTTGTTTAAAACACGCAATGTATCGCGAATTGCTTCTTCATCACCTGGCCGGGTGAAGTGCACCCTGGCAGTCGACATGTCGCGAGACATTTTCGTATAGGTGATCGTGACATCCGCGACGCGTGGATCTTTCATCTCGGTCTGCAGAATCACGGCTACTTCGCGCTGAATTACCTCTGAAACGCGACTTGCACGACTGAACTCTCTGGGCATGAGTGTGTGACGCTCAGTCTGGCCGAACGGCTACTCTGAATCGAGGCTGCGCTTGACCTCGATAACCTCGAAGACCTCGATCTGGTCGCCAACCTTGATGTCGTTGTAGTTCTTGACCCCGATACCGCATTCGAATCCTGCCTTGACCTCGTTTACGTCATCCTTGAAACGACGCAGGGAATCCAGCTTTCCCTCGAATATGACGACGTTGTCACGCAGAACACGCACAGGGTTGTTACGCTTGATATTGCCCTCGGTCACCATGCAGCCGGCGATGGCCCCGACCTTGGAAACGTGGAACACATCGCGTACATCGCACAGACCGGTGATTTCTTCTTTGATGTCCGGAGACAGCAGACCTTCTATCGCCGCCTTGACCTGGTCTACTGCATCGTAGATGACCTTGTAATAGTAGACCTCGACATTTTCAGCTTCGATCAGCTTGCGCGCCGATGATTCCGCACGCACGTTGAATGCGATAATTATCGCCTCTGAGGCAAGCGCCAGGTTGACATCGGATTCAGTGATACCACCCACCATGCCATGAATGACACGCACTTTGACCTCGTCTGTAGACAGTTTTTCCAGTGAAGAAGTCAGCGCTTCGATCGAGCCTTGAACATCGGCTTTAACGAGCAGCGGCAGCGTACGGGTTTCAGACTGCTCATCCTCCATGCGCTGGAAGAGGTTTTCGAGCTTGCTGGCCTGCTGACGGGCAAGGCGTGATTCTTTTGCCTTGGATTGCCTGAACATGGAGATTTCACGAGCCTTGCGTTCATCCGGCGCAACCAGGACATCATCGCCGGCAACAGGTACGCCGGACAGGCCGAGCACCTCTACCGGAGTCGAAGGCCCTGCCGACTTGATGTCGTTACCCTGATCGTCGTTCAGGGCTCGGATTTTACCGCTTTCCTGACCGGCAATGATGACATCGCCTTTCTTCAGCTCACCGGCCTGTACGAGTATGGATGCCACCGGACCACGCCCCTTATCGAGACGCGCTTCGACGACGATACCCCTGGCAGGAACGTTTATCGGTGCCTTAAGCTCCAGTATTTCAGAGGTGAGCAGTACACTTTCAAGCAGTGCATCAACCCCTTCACCGGTATGCGCCGATACACCGACGAACATGACGTCGCCGCCCCAGTCCTCGGGTATCACCTCATGAGTGGAAAGCTCTTGTTTGACGCGGTCCAGGTCAGCTTCTTCCTTGTCGATCTTGTTGATCGCGACAACAAGCGGTACCCCTGCATCGCGGGCATGGTGGATGGCTTCAACGGTCTGCGGCTTGACGCCATCGTCTGCTGCCACAACCAGGATGACGACGTCCGTCGCCTTGGCGCCACGCGCACGCATTGCAGAAAACGCTTCATGACCCGGTGTATCCAGGAATGTGATGCCACCTTGTTCAGTATCGACGTGATAAGCACCGATATGCTGCGTTATACCACCTGCCTCGCCGCTGGCCACCTTGGCCTCGCGAATATAGTCCAGCAGTGATGTCTTGCCGTGGTCAACATGGCCCATGACGGTAACAACAGGATTCCGGCTCACCTCGTCCGCTTCGACAGTTTCCTGTGATGCCAGGATATCTTCCGGCGTCTCGGCCTTGGCCTCCTTGGCAATGTGCCCCATTTCCTCAACCACGAGAATTGCCGTGTCGCGATCCAGCGGCTGATTTATGGTCACCATCATGCCCATACCCATCAGCGCCTTTATCACTTCACTGGACTTGACCGACATCGCGATAGCGAGATCGCCGACAGTAATCGTCTCGGGGATGGAGACTTCGCGAACAACAGGTGCTGTTGGCTTTTCAAATGAATGCTGGTCAGACATGCTGGTCTGAACCTGTTTTTGCCTGCTACGACGTGGTTTGCGGCGACCGCCTTTTCCGGATGCCACATGAAGTTGCTTGCGCGAGTCGTCGAAACGGCCATCTTTGCGCTTGCGGGCGGTTTTTTCTTTCTTTTCCGGTGCGGCCTTGCCCGGTCGTGCGCCGGCCGACTTTTTACCCTCTTCGCGAGACTTGTCTTCCTGCTGGCGAGCTGCCTGCTGTCTGGCTTCTTCGGCGACCTTTTCTGCTTCTTTACGTGCCTCTTCCTCTGCAGCCTTGGCAGCGGCTTCCTTTTCGGCTGCTTCTTTTTCAGCGTTAAGACGTGCCTCTTCCTCAGCGACCTTTGCGGCGGCCTCTTCTTCGGCCTGCCTGACCTTCTCTGCTTCCTTGGCGCTGACTTCCTCTACGATCCCTTTGCGGACGAATGTACGCTTCTTACGTACGACAACCTGTACGTTGTGGGAGGAGCCGGTTCGCGAAGTCTGCTTTATTTCGCTGGTTGTTCGCTTGTTCAGCGTGATCTTGCTGCGTGTTTTCGGCGTTTCGACTTCGCCGTCACCACGCAGAAACTTCAGCAGGGTAATTTTCTCTTCATCACCCAGCACATCGTCGGCCTTCTTGCCTTCAATACCGGCCTCCCCGAGCTGCTCGACGAGTCTCTCCGGTTCAACTCCGATCTTCTGGGCAAAGCCCTTCACGCTTATTTCAGACATCTTGCTCTCTCTAGCTTGGGTACACTGTCAACACTGCACACCGAATCCTGTATTCTACTCCAATTCCCTATTCGAACCATGGAGCGCGCGCCGCCATAATCAGCGACTTGGCACGCTCTTCATCCATGCTTTCGATTTCCAGCAGCTCATCTACCGACAATTCGGCAAGATCCTCCTGGGTGGTAACGCCTTTGCTGGCGAATACACGGGCAGTGTGTTCGTCCATGCCATCCAGATCCAGCAAATCCTGGGCCGGTTCGGAATCATGCAGGGATTCTTCATCCGCGATGGCGGAGGTCAGCAGCGCATCTGCTGCACGGCTGCGAAGTTCGTCAATCAGCGCATCGTCAAATTCATCTATTTCTTCCATTTCCTCGCGCGGCACATAGGCCACTTCCATCACGTTGGAAAACCCTTCCTGGACCAGTATGGACGCGACGTCCTCATCGACGTCCAGCTGCTTGCTGAACATTTCAATGAGTTTCACTGCTTCTTCCTGGCCTTTTTCCTCGGCGGATTCTTCAGACATGACATTGAGTTCCAGCCCGGTCAGGCGAGATGCCAGTTTGACGTTCTGGCCTTCGCGGCCGATAGCCTGGGCAAGCTGCGATTCATCGACTATCACATCAATGGAGTTGTTTTCTTCATCAATCATGATCGACAGGATTTCCGCCGGCGCAAGCGAGTTGATGACAAACTGGGCGACGTCGGGTGACCACTTGATGATATCAACCCGCTCACCGGCAATTTCGTTCGAAACACTCTGGACGCGCGATCCACGTATGCCCACGCAGGCGCCGACAGGGTCGATTTTCGGATCGTTTGAATGAACGGCGATCTTGGCACGCATGCCCGGATCCCTGGCAGCGCCGTGAATCTTGATCAGACCTTCGCCAATCTCAGGTACTTCAAGCTCGAACAGCATAACCAGCAGTTCAGGGCAGGTCCTGTTCAAAAACAGCTGTGGACCCTTTGGTGAGAAGCTGACATCTTCCAGAATAGCGCGGATACGATCACCCTTGCGCAGTCCTTCGCGGGGAATCATGTTGCGTTTCGGCAGCAGCGCCTCGGCGCCGCTAATCTCGACAATGGCATCGCCACGCTCCATGCGTTTGACGATTCCGGTAATCATTTCACCTTTGCGCGGCTCGAACTCATTGACGATCATTTCGCGCTCGGCTTCGCGTACTTTTTGCATGATGACCTGCTTGGCCGCCTGTGCCGCGATACGCCCGAATTCAACCGCTTCCATTTCGTCTTCTATGACGTCGCCAACTTCTATCTCTGGATAGTCTTCCTGAGCGGTGGAGAATGGAATCTGCTTATCCGGGAATTCGACTTCTTCATCGTCGCTGATGACTTCCCATACGCGGTAAGTGGTGTAGGCACCTGTGTCACGATCGATATCAACGCGTGCATCGATATCCAGGGGGTTGCGCTTACGTGTTGCTGTAGCCAGAGCAGCCTCGATCGCACTGAAGACGTCATCCTTCTTCAGACCTTTTTCACGGGATACTGCATCCGCCATCATGAGAATTTCATTCTGCATGTCTTCGTCTCACTTAGTTATGTTGTGTCCACCATCTTCTTTCGCCTGATAAGGAGGCGAAGCAAGATGCTCCCATCCGTGTATGTCTACTGCTTCAGTTCAACTCAATCGCCAAGTTGGCTTTTTCAATAATTTCCAGCGGTATTTCATATATCTCGTTGTCTACCGCCATAATCAGTGTCTCGCCCTCAATCGAATCCAGATTTCCGGTAAAGCGCTTTCTGCCTAGTACCGGCTCTGTGCAACGAATCTTCATTCGTTCACCTATGAACTGTTTGAAGTGATCCAGCGACACCAGCGGCCGGTCCAGGCCTGGTGAAGACACTTCAAGCGTGTATTTACCGCGCAAGGGATCTTCCACATCCAGCAAACCACTCACTTGGTAACTCACCTCAGCGCAGTCATCGACGCTGATTCCTTCCGGTGAATCAATGTAGACGCGCATGATAGCGTTACCACTCCCACCTGCTATTTCCACAGCAACGAGTTCGTACCCCATCGATGCGACTACCGGGCCGAACATTGCCATCAATTTCTTTTCCAGTGTATCCAACCCGTACTGCCCCGATCACCTAAAATAAAAAACCGGACATTAAGCCCGGTTTGCACCATCGAAACAGGTAAAAATCATGTCCCGAAAATAGCAAGACCCCGCTGATGCAGGGTCTTGTTATTATGAGCTAGCCTCGAAATTAACACTGCCGAGCCTGCTAAAAAAACCTGTTGGTAGCGGGGGCAGGATTTGAACCTACGACCTTCGGGTTATGAGCCCGACGAGCTGCCAGACTGCTCCACCCCGCATCAGGAGGTGGGCATAATACGCATGCGATAACGTTTTTTCAACAGGGAAATAAAAAATTGTCACAATGTGACGGGATTACTGCTCTGGGACGAGTTCTATCGTGATTTCCTGCGGAGCATATTCGGCATTGATGCGCGAACTCTGACGTATATTCAACCAGAAAGTCTGCACTTCATCCCGGTAACCGGGCTTGCTTAGTTTGACCGTGATACGTCGGGATTCCTCGCGGTCTGCCTTGCGCGTGATGAGTATTGGCGTCTGGCCGAGAGGGGTGTCATCGCTGACATTGATAACGTCCGCACCCGGCGGGTTGGATTGTATTCTGGCTGATCCGTAGGAAGAGCAGCCCGAGACGAAGGCCAGCATGACAGCTGCCATTACTCCCGAAATAGACCTTTTGTTCAGTCCTAGCATCGCGCCCTTCAGCCCATTGACTGTATTGCTGACATGCACAGATCCATTATTGTACCAATCCACGGCATTACCGCCAGCAGCATAACTGCATTGAGGCTGACCAGCACCCTGGCATCCAGCCCGGTGGTAATGGTTCTTTCGGCCTCAGGGGCATCGAAATACATCGTTTTGACTATGCGCAGATAGTAAAAAGCACCAATTACTGCAAGCAGCACGGCAATTACCGCAAGGCTGATCATATTGACATCGACCAGGGCCTGGATGACCGAGAGTTTTGCGTAGAATCCTACTGTCGGCGGAAGCCCTGCCATGGAAAACATCACCAGCGCGATCATGAAGGCATACCAGGGGTGCTCCCTGTTCAATCCCCTGTAATCACTGATATTTTCAGCCTCGAAGCCGCTCCTGGACATCAGCAAGATCAGACCGAATGCCGCCAGCCCAGTGAAGGCGTAAATGATCATGTAAAACAGGGATGCACTGTATCCATTCGGGTTGGCGCTGATGATTCCGAGCAGGAAGTAACCCATGTGGGAAATTGCTGAATAGGCCAGCATGCGCTTGAAATTGGCCTGGGCGATGGCGACGATGTTACCCAGCGCCATGGACAGCACAGCCAGGATAACCAGCATATCACTCCAGTTGACCGCTATGCTCTGGAAACCGTCGACGAGCAGGCGGATGACCATGGCAAATGCCGCCAGCTTCGGCGCCGTGGCAATAAACAGCACCACGGAGGTTGGTGCGCCCTGGTATATGTCGGGTATCCACATGTGGAACGGTACAACGCCCAGCTTGAACCCGAGCCCGACCACGATGAAGATCAGCCCCAACATCAGCATCACGTCATCAGACTGCATGCCCTGGATCGCGGCGCTGATTGTCTTGATATCGAGGCTGCCTGTTACGCCATACATCAGGGACATTCCGTATAGCAGCATGCCGGATGCAACAGCACCGAGCACGAAATACTTCATTGCCGCTTCGACAGCGGTGTCAGAATCGCGATTGATGGCGACCAGCGTGTACAGCGACAACGACAGCAGTTCCAGCCCGAGATACAGGCTCAGGAAATGGCTAGCTGAAGTCATCACCATCATGCCGAGTACGGCAATCAGCACGAGCACATAGTACTCACCGCGATACATGCCACGATCGAGAATGTACTGGCGCGAATACACCAGACCGATCAGGGTAAACAGCATGATGGCCAGCTTCACGACAACCGACATGCCGTCGTGGATGAACATGCCGTTGAACGTGGTGACCGGTTCCGTACCCATCCCGCCTAATCCGAGGTAAATCCCTGCGACCAGGGTGGCCTGGGTGAGCCAGTAGCTCAGCAATGGGAGGCGATCGTGGGTATAAAGATCTATCATCAAAATCAGGCAAGCCATGGAGAAGATGAATATCTCCGGCGTAGCAACCTGCATGTTTAAAATATGATTCATGGCAGCCTACATCTTCACTATCGACGTCTGCAGCAGCAACTTGTCGACAGATGTGTGAATAACGTCCAGGAACGGCGCGGGCCACAGCCCCATAACCAGTACAGTCGCGGCCAGCAGAACAAGGATCAGTATTTCCCTGCTGTTCACGTCCTTGAGCGTTGATACATTGTCATTGGCAATACTGCCGAATATGACCCGCTTGTACATCCAGAGCGTATAGGCAGCACCTAGTATTAATGATGTGGCTGCCAGGATGGCATACCAGGCATTCACCTGGAATACGCCGAGTATTACGAGAAACTCGCCAACGAAGCCCGAGGTACCGGGCAGACCGGCATTGGCCATGGCGAACAGCATCATGAATGCGGCAAAGGTCGGCATGGTGTTTGCGACACCGCCGTAATCCTTGATCTGGCGTGAATGGACACGGTCGTAAAGTACACCGACGCAGAGGAACATCGCTGCCGAGATGAAGCCATGTGAAATCATCTGGATGATGGCGCCCTCAATAGCCATTTTATTGAACACAAACAGGCCGAGTGTGACGAAACCCATGTGCGAGATTGATGAATAGGCAATCAACTTCTTCATGTCGCTCTGTACCAGCGCGACCAGTGCGATGTACACGATGGCAATCAGCGACAGGGTAATGATGAACCAGTCCAGTTCACGACTGGCATCAGGTGTAACGGGCAGATTGAAGCGAATAAAACCGTAGGCTCCCATCTTCAGCATGATCGCAGCCAGCACGACCGAGCCGCCGGTAGGCGCTTCGACGTGAGCATCGGGCAGCCAGGTATGTACCGGGAACATCGGTATTTTGACGGCGAATGCGGCGAAGAATGCGAGGAAGATAAGTATCTGTGCCTCAAGTGGAATGCGAACTGCCTGGAAGTCCGCAATACTGAAACTGCCCCCGCTCTGGTAATACAGATAGATCAGTGACACCAGCATCAGCAGAGAACCCAGCAGGGTGTAGAGGAAGAACTTAATACTGGCGTAGATGCGATTCGGCCCGCCCCATATTCCAATAATGAGAAACATGGGAATCAGCATACCTTCCCAGAAAACATAGAACAGCATCGCATCAAGGGCCGAGAACACACCGATCATCATGCCTTCCATGATCAGGAATGCGGCCATGTACTGGGCTACGTTTTGCTGGATCACCTGCCAGGCGGATATCACCACAATGATGGTAGTAAAGGAGGTCAGCAAAATCAGTAGCAGGGCAATGCCGTCAATGCCGAGGGCATAGTTGATATTGAAGGCCGGAATCCAGCTGACCATTTCAATAAACTGCATGTCAGCAGTAGCGACGTCAAAGCGGGTATACAGCGGTATAGTAATCGCAAACGTGATCAGGCTGACGATCAGAGCCAGTACACGCGCCATGGAGGCTTTCTTGTCATTGCCGGTGGCGAGCACAAGCATGCCGCCCACGATTGGAGTCCATATGGCCAGGCTGAGCAGGTTGGTGTCGAGATTCATCATCATTATCCCTGTGCAACCCTGAGGAACCATGTCATCAGGCCCAGCAGACCCAGTATCATGGCAAACGCATACTGGTAAACCAGCCCGGACTGCAGTGGTTTAAGGAACCTGGAGAAGGCCTCGACTACCCTTGCCGTACCGTTGACAAAGAAACCGTCTATCAGCCTCCGGTCACCGTATTCAGACATGAATTTGCCGATTTTTACGGTACCGTTGGCAAACACTGTCTGATTGAAATCATCGAAGCCATACTTGTTCACGAGTACGTTGTAGAGTGGCTTGACCGAATCGACTACTTTGCCCGGCAGCTCCGGCTTCTTGATGTAGAACAACCAGGCCAGCAGAATACCGCCGACGGCGAGCCAGAACGGCAGAGCAACCATGCCATGCAGCATAAAGGCCATTACCAGGCTAAAACCTGTCTTGCCTTCATAGATTGAGCCAATGGCGCCCAGCACATCGTGCTCTTCACTGACATAGATCACACCTTCAAAGTAATTACTGAATGCCATGGGTTCCATAAACATGAATCCTGCCAGTACCGAGGGTATTGCCAGCAGGACCAGGGGCACGACAACGACCCATGGTGATTCCTTTACGTGGTGCAGTGTGTGTTCATCCATACGCGGTTTGCCATGGAAGGTCATGAACAGCAGGCGGAAGGAATAGAATGCCGTGATGGCGACACCTGCCAGCACTGCCACGTAGGCGAAGCCGGAACCCGGAATGGTCGATGCATGGACGCTTTCGATGATCAGGTCCTTGGAAAAGAAGCCTGCAAACGGTGGAATGCCAGCCAGCGCCAGCGAGCCGATGACGGCGGTAGCGTAGGTCCATGGCATGAGCTTGCGCAGACCGCCCATCTTGCGCATGTCCTGTTCGTGGTGCATGGCGATGATCACAGAGCCGGCACCCAGGAACAGTAACGCCTTGAAAAATGCGTGGGTGCCAAGATGGAAGATGGCTACGGCATAACCGGATGCGCCCAATGCAACCGTCATGTAACCCAGCTGGGACAGTGTTGAATAGGCCACAACCCGCTTGATGTCATTCTGAACCAGGCCGAGCAACGCCATGAAGAATGCTGTCAGGGCACCGATTACAAGCACCACGCTGAGGGCCGTCTCGGATAGCTCGAACAATGGCGATGTACGCGCAACCATGAAGATACCCGCGGTTACCATCGTTGCGGCATGGATCAGCGCGGATATCGGCGTCGGGCCTTCCATCGAGTCAGGCAGCCAGACATGCAGTGGCACCTGAGCAGATTTACCCATTGCACCGATAAACAGCATGATGCAGATGAAGGTCATCATGTTCCAGGAGGTTCCCGGTATGATCTCGATTGTTTCATCCACCAGGCTAGGTGCCGAAGCGAATACTGCGGAATAATCGACGCTGCCGAATGTGGCATATATGGCGGCGATGCCGATTAGAAAGCCGAAGTCGCCAACACGATTGACCAGGAAGGCTTTCAGGTTTGCATAAATCGCCGTGTCGCGTGTGTACCAGAATCCGATCAACAGGTAGGAAACCAGCCCGACAGCTTCCCAGCCGAAAAACAGCTGCAGGAAATTGTTCGACATGACCAGCATCAGCATAGAGAAGGTGAACAGCGAGATGTAACTGAAGAAGCGCTGGTAGCCCGGATCATCGTGCATGTAGCCTATCGTGTAGATGTGCACCATCCAGGAGACGAAGGTCACGATAACCATCATGGATGCCGTCAGGCTGTCTATCAGGAAGCCGACTTCAAACGGGAAACCACCGCTGATGCCCCAGACGTATACCGTCCCATTGAACGTGTTGCCGTCCATGACATCCATGTAAACGTAACAGGACAGGAAAAAGGCCAGCCCTACCCCGAGTATTGTGACGGTGTGGGCACCGATACGGCCGATTTTTCGACCAAACAGTCCCGCGACAATTGCCGGAATCAGGCACACCAGCGGGACGGCCAGGTAGATCATTTTCATTTCTTCCTGCATACGATCAACCTTTCAGACTATCGAGGTCACTGACATTGATGGTATGTCTGCGACGGAACAGCACAATAATAATGGCCAGACCAATCGCTGACTCTGCCGCCGCGACTGTCAGCACGAAGAAGACGAATATCTGGCCGGTTACGTCCTGCAAGTAATGCGAGAAGGCAATAAAGTTGATATTCACGGCCAGCAGCATCAACTCGATCGACATAAGCAGAATAACGACGTTTTTCCTGTTCAGGAATATGCCTACCACGCTGATCGAAAACAGGATGGCGCCCAAAGCGAGATAGTGAGACAGAGGTATCATGTCAGTTCTTCTTTTCGGCGTTCATTTTTACCAGGCGCACACGGTCCTTGCGCTTGACCTGGGTCTGCTCATGCGGTTTCTGCGAGCGCGTCCCGGTACGATCTCTCAGGGTCAGGACGATAGCCGCGATCATGGCCAGGACCAGCATGACGGCGGCCAGCTCGAACGGATAAACGTAATAGGTATAAATCAACAGACCCAGTTGATGGGTATTGCCGTAATCCGCAGCCGCAGGCACCGGCGCGGCAACCTGCTCCAGCTCGAATGGACCTGATGTCAGCACTATGACCAGCTGCAGTAAAACCAGCACGGCCACGGTAGCACCGATTGGCAATGTTTCAGCAAAGCCTTCACGCAGCTGATCGAAGTCGATGTCCAGCATCATCACCACGAACAGGAACAAAACCATGACAGCGCCTACATAGACAAGAATCAGCACGATGGCGAGAAATTCAGCTTCCAGCATCATCCATATGCAGGCCACAGCAAAGAATGTCAGGATGAGAAATAACGCGGCGCGAACCGGGTTGCGTACTGTTACGACCATCGCTGCAGCAAGGATCGCTACAGAGGCAAAAAAGTAAAAGGCCAGTTGTTCAAACGTCATGATTTCAGTGTCCGTTCAGCTTAACGGTACGGGGCATCCAGCTTGCGGTCACGGGCAATGGAGTCTTCCATCTTATCGCCCACGGCCAGGAGCTTGTCCTTGGTGTAGTACAGGTCGTCCCTGTTCTCCCCGTGATATTCAAATATACGTGTCTCAACGATGGCATCGACCGGACAGGCTTCTTCGCAGAAACCGCAAAATATGCACTTGCTCAGGTCTATGTCGTAGCGCGTCGTGCGCCGGCTGCCATCGTCACGCACATCAGAGTCGATGGTAATCGCGAGCGCCGGACACACGGCTTCGCACAATTTGCATGCGATGCAGCGTTCTTCGCCGTTGGGGTAGCGTCGTTGTGCATGCAGACCGCGAAAGCGGAATGACATCGGCGTCTTTTCGTCTGGATACTGCACAGTGATTTTCTTCTTGAAAAGATGTCTGCCGGTAACCGACAGTCCCTTGATCAATTCCTGCAGAAACAGGCTTTTTACGATATGAGCTGCTCTTTTCATGTCATTTTCCCTTAATGGAACAGGTGCCCCCATGGAGTAAGGAACATGGCAACGCCCATAACAACGATCCAGATCAGGGTCACGGGTATGAAGACTTTCCACCCGAGGCGCATAATCTGGTCGTAGCGATAACGGGGAAAGGTTGCCCGGAACCACAGGAAGAAGAAAAGCATTGCGCTTGTTTTCAGCAGCAGCCAGTGGATGCCGTCACCCAGCAGCGGCACGTCTGACCAGAATCCCAGCGGTGACATCCAGCCACCGAGGAACATCAGTGCGGTCAGCATCGCAATGAGTATCATGTTGGCATACTCGGCCAGGAAGAATACGGCGAAAGTCATGCCCGAATATTCAACATGGAAGCCGGCCACGATTTCCGACTCGCCTTCGGCAACGTCGAACGGTGCACGGTTGGTTTCTGCAACGCCCGAAATGAAGTACACCACGAACAGCGGCAATAGCGGCAGCCAGTACCAGCTGAACAGCCCGCCAGCCTGGGCATTGACGATAGCGCCGAGATTCAGGCTGCCTGCGGCCATCAGGACGCCGACCAGGGCAAAGCCCATGGCAATCTCGTAGGCGACAATCTGTGCCGCAGCGCGCATGGCGCTGAGAAAGGCATACTTGGAGTTGGATGCCCAGCCGGCAATGATAATGCCGTAAACGCCCATGGACGTCATGGCGAGTATGTACAGCAGGCTGGCATCAATATCCGACAACACGAGCGTATCGGAGAACGGAATGACCGCCCACGCTGCGAGAGATGGCCCGATAGCGAGTATCGGTGCTAGTACGAACAGGTACTTGTTCGACCTGGCAGGCACCACGATTTCCTTCAGCAGCAGCTTGAAGGCATCGGCGATGGGCTGTAGCCAGCCGCGTGGCCCTACCCTGTTCGGGCCGACACGTATTTGCATGTAACCGATAATCTTGCGCTCGGCAAAGGTGAGGTAGGCGACAGCCAGCATCAGGGGCGCGACAATGGCAATAATCTTGATCAGTGACGCCAGTACCACCTGCAGCCAATCAGGAAAGATACTGAGTATGCTGAGGATAAATTCGGGCATCAGTTCGCCACCTCGACACTGGCCGCGGCACCGATTGCGCTGCAGCCGTCAACACCGCTCGGAATGACGACGCACTGGACCGGTACGATATTGCTTGAAGATACCGTCAGTTCAACGCTCTGCTCGCCAACACTGAACTTGACGCTGCTGCCCTCTTCCGCTCCGATTGCCTGCAGTGTATCAGGATGCAAAACCACGGCAGCCTTGCTGTCTGCGGCGCCCTGCAATGCGGATGCGCGCCTGACCAGTGCATCGCTGTGATATAGCGGCAGGTCGTAAATGCGCTTGAGGCCGTTGTCGGGCAGTTCGTCAACGGTGAATTCAGTGTTTACCCGGCTGGCATCGATAGGCTGTAAAGCAGCGACCGCCTCGTTCCTGACTTCGGCGATCGTGTTGTAGTCGAAGCCGTCCAGGGACAGGTAGTTGCCCAGCACTCGGAGGATCTTCCAACCAGGACGTGAATCACCCAGTGGATTGACCGCAGCCGTCCATGACTGGACTGTGCCTTCACAGTTGATGTGTGTGCCATCGGTCTCGCTGAAAGCGGCCAGTGGTAGCTGAACATGACAGCAGTCATCCAGCGCTTCATCATGGAAGTTGCCTATGTGTACGACCATGCCCGTTTCAGACAGGGTTTCCAACGCATGATCACCCGCAAGCAGATCGTGCCTGGGGTCGATGTTGAACAGGAGACACGCCTTGAGCGGCTCGGCAATCATGTCGGCAGTGTTCTTGCCGTCGTCCAATGCAGCACCCATCACCTGCCACGCGGCAACACTGTTGGCCTCGGCAAGGTTCGCCAGACGCGCACCGGTCATAGTACTGATAAGGCTGGTGAGCGTTGTCAGGACGGAGTAGTTAGGATTCATTCTCGCCTGGGCGCCGAGTACGACGTGGCCGTTTTCGCCTGCATCGATCAATTCATTTGCCAGCGCAACGATTTCCACGCTCGCTTCGGTACCATTGGCCAGTTTGCTGACCGCATCCGGGACACTGCTACCCGTCCTGCCGGCGATCAATTGGGTCAGGATGGCAAGTTCCGAGAGCATTGCATCCGGTGCCAGGCAAATCGTTGATGCCGTGCGGAAGGCAAAATCATAGTCAACGTGGTTCAAGGCATGCACCTGCGTGCCATGCAGAACCGCTTTGCGCAGGCGCAGGCCGAGAATCGGCTGTTCCTTGCGGATATTGCTGTCCACCAGCAGTACAGTCGATGCGGATTCAAAATCTGCAATACTGCTACCCAGTACGGGTGCGGGCTGGTTGCCCCTGAAATCCTGCTGACGCAGTCGATAATCGATATTGCTGCTTCCCATGCCCTGCATGAGTTTCTTTAACAGGTTCAGTTCTTCCAGGGTGGCTGTTGGTGATACCAGGGCACCTGTGGAATCAGCGCCGAATTCTTCGTTGATCACTTTTAACTTTGCTGCCACGTGCTCGAGCGCTGTCTGCCAGTCGGTGCTTTTCCATTCGCCGTTTATCTTCAGACGCGGTGTGGTCAAGCGCTGATCTGAATCCAGTGATTCGTAGCTGAAGCGGTCCCGGTCTGATAACCAGACTTCATTAATGGCTTCGTTGGCCGCCGGCAGTACACGCATGACCTTGTCGCGCATGACCTGGATTTCCAGGTTTGATCCAACGGTGTCATGGGGAGCGATGCCATCGTGGTTCTGCATTTCCCAGGACCGGCACTGGAAGCGGAATGGTTTGGATGTCAGCGCACCGACCGGACACAGATCGATGACATTGCCGGACAGTTCTGAATCAACCGTGTGGCCCATGAAGGTCATGATCTCGCTATGCTCGCCGCGACCGGCCATGCCCAGTTCCATGATGCCAGCAAGTTCCTGGCCGAAGCGCACGCAACGTGTGCACTGTATGCAGCGCGTCATGTCGGTGGAAATCAGCGGACCAAGATTCTTGTCCATGACCACGCGCTTGCCTTCGTTGTACTGCGACGCATCGCGGCCGTATCCGACAGCCAGATCCTGAAGCTCGCATTCACCGCCCTGGTCACATATCGGACAGTCAAGCGGGTGATTGATCAGCAGAAACTCCATCGTGCCCTTCTGTGCATCGCGTGCAAGTTCGGACTGGGTCTGGACCTTCATGCCGTCAGTGACAGGCGTCGCGCAGGCAGGCAGGGGTTTGGGTGCCTTCTCCACCTCGACAAGACACATGCGGCAGTTCGCAGCAATGGACAGCTTGTCGTGATAACAGAAACGCGGAATGTAGATTCCTGCCTTGTCTGCCGCCGCGATAAGCATCGAGCCTTCTTCTGCCTCGATGGTCTGCCCGTTAATTTCTATAGTTGCCATACTGAATTCAATATCAGGCAGCAGCCTGGCCCTTTATCTTGCGTTCAAATTCTTCGCGAAACTGCTCGACGAAACTTGCAACCGGCATGGCGGCGGCATCACCCAGAGCGCAGATGGTGCGCCCCTGAATCTTGCCCGCAACGTCAGTAAGCAGGTCCAGATCTTCCATCGTTCCCTCACCGGTACGTATGCGATGCACGATGCGATGCAGCCAACCAGTACCTTCCCGGCATGGTGTGCACTGGCCACAGGATTCTTCGTAGTAGAAGTATGAAATCCGGTCGAGCACCTCGACCATGTCCGTTGTTTCATCCATGATAATGACCGAACCGGCACCCAGCATGGATCCTGCCGCTGCGAGGGAGTCGTAATCCATGTCCAGTTCCATCATCACTTCACCGCGCAGCACAGGTACTGACGAGCCGCCTGGAATGACAGCCTTGAGCTCGCGTCCCTCGCGCATGCCCCCGGCAAGCTCAAGCAGATCACGGAAGGAGGTGCCCATCGGCACTTCATAATTGCCGGGTTTGTTGACGTGACCGGACACGGCGAACAGTTTCGTGCCGCCGTTGTTAGGCTTACCCAGGTCGGCAAACCACTGCCCGCCTTTTTCGAGTATCACGGGTACAGAGGCCAGGGTTTCGGTGTTATTGATCGTGGTTGGCTTGCCAAACAGACCATAGCTGGCTGGAAACGGCGGCTTGAAGCGAGGCTGGCCTTTTTTGCCTTCGAGTGATTCGAGCAGCGCAGTCTCTTCTCCGCAAATATAGGCACCCGCCCCACGATGAGAGAACAGTTCAAAGTCAAAGCCGCTGCCGAGGATGTCCTTACCCAGCAGCCCGGCCTCGCGGGCTTCGGCGAGGGCCTGGTCGAACCGCTCGATAGGCTCTATGAATTCACCGCGTATGTAGTTATAACCCGCGGTAGCGCCGATACTGTAACCGGCAATTATCATGCCTTCAATCAGCTGATGCGGGTTGAAGCGCATTATGTCGCGGTCCTTGAAAGTACCCGGCTCACCCTCGTCGGAATTACAAACGATGTACTTGTCACCGGGTGCATTACGCGGCATGAAGCTCCACTTCAGGCCGGTCGGGAACCCGGCTCCGCCGCGTCCGCGCAGACCCGATGTCTTGACTTCTTCTATGATTTCCTCGGCGGGCGTCTTCTCTTCGAGTATCTTTTTCAGGGCACTGTAGCCGCCTACGCTGCGGTATGCATCGAGGCTCCATGGCTGTTCCTGATCAAGAGTGCGAAAGCAAACAAGGTTTAGCTTGTCGGTGTCGATCATCCGTCCAGCCCCTCGAGTATCTTGTCGATTTTTTCAGCCGTCAGGAACTCGTGGTAGTCCTTGTCTACCTGCATCATCGGTGCACCACCACAGGCCCCCAGGCACTCGACTTCCTTTATGGTGACCCTACCGTCACTGGTTGTTTCACCGGGACCAATGCCGAGCTTGTCTTTGAGGTGATCCAGAACGCCGCCGGATCCGCATAACAGGCAGGAAACGTTCGTGCACACAGAAATCTTGTGTTTTC
The DNA here is from genome assembly GCA_029287965.1 of Arenicellales bacterium. GTDB lineage: Bacteria > Pseudomonadota > Gammaproteobacteria > BMS3Bbin11 > BMS3Bbin11 > JARFQC01. The sequence goes on along the minus strand of JARFQC010000071.1, from coordinate 2,260 downwards.
CGACCGGCTTGTGTTCATACATCGAATAGAACGTCGCCACTTCGTATACATGTATCGGCGGAATATCCAGGTATTCAGCTATCCGCTCCATGATTTCCTTGCTGAGCCAGCCGTGTTCATCCTGGGCGATGCGCAGTGCAGCCATGACGGCAGACTGACGTCGATCGGCTGGATACTTGGCAAGTTCCAGATCGATTTCGGCCAGTGAAGCGTCTGATAAAGTCGTTGGAACGCTCATCTGTCGACCTCACCGAAGACGATGTCCTGGGTACCGATAAGTGCAACCACGTCAGCCAGCATGTGACCGCGCGCCATCTCGTCAAGTGCCGACAGGTGGACGAACCCGGGCGCCCTGATCTTGAGACGATATGGCTTGTTTGCACCATCAGACACAAGATATATGCCGAATTCGCCTTTCGGATGCTCAACGGCGGAATAGGCCTGCCCTTCTGGGAGGCAGTAGCCCTCGGTAAACAGCTTGAAGTGATGAATCAGTGCTTCCATGTCGTGCTTCATTGCTTCACGATCGGGCGGCACCAGCTTGTGGTCGTCGACCATTACGCTTCCGGGATTGTTGCGCAACCACTCCACGCACTGACGGATAATCCTGTTCGACTGGCGAAATTCCTCGATACGCACAAGATAACGGTCGTAGGTGTCGCCTTCGCTTCCGACCGGTATATCAAAATCCATGCGGTCATAAACTTCATAGGGCTGTTTCTTGCGCAGGTCCCACTCAACACCTGATCCACGCAGCATGGGTCCGGTAAAACCAAGCGCCTTGGCGCGTTCAGGTGATACCACACCGATACCGACCGTACGCTGCTTCCAGATACGGTTGTCAGTCAGCAGGGTTTCATATTCATCGACGTGCTTGGGGAAGCGTTCAGTGAAGTCCCAGATGAAGTCCAGCAGCGAACCCTGACGGTTTTCATTCAGGCGATCGACATCTTTCTGGTTATGCCACTTTGATGTCTCGTACTGCGGCATGCGATCAGGCAGATCACGGTAAACGCCGCCGGGACGGTAATAGGTCGCATGCAGTCTTGCCCCGGACACAGCCTCATAGGCATCCATCAGGTCTTCACGTTCACGGAAGCAATACAGGAACATGGTCATCGCGCCGATATCCAGCCCGTGTCCCGCCAACCACAGCAGGTGGTTGAGGATACGGGTAATTTCGTCGAACATGACACGAATGTACTGGGCGCGCAGTGGCACCTCGATGCCAAGCAGTTTTTCTATCGCCATGACGTAGGCATGTTCGTTGCACATCATGGATACGTAGTCGAGACGATCCATGTAACCGATGCTCTGGTTATATGGCTTGGATTCGGCGAGTTTTTCCGTCGCACGATGCAGCAGGCCGATATGAGGATCGGCGCGCTTGATGACCTCGCCATCCATCTCCAGCACCAGGCGCAATACACCATGCGCCGCCGGATGCTGCGGACCGAAGTTCATTGTATAGCTGTGCAGTTCAGACACCGTAGCCCTCATCCCTGATTACGCGTGGAACCAGGACACGCGGTTCAATTGAAACAGGTTCGTATACAACGCGGCCTTTTTCCTCGTCATAGCGCATTTCCACATGCCCTGACAGCGGGAAATCCTTGCGGAACGGGTGACCGATGAAACCGTAATCTGTCAGTATGCGGCGTAGATCCGGGTGGCCTTCAAAGAGGATGCCAAACAGGTCGAACGCTTCACGTTCAAACCAGTTGGCCACGGGCCAGACGCCTATAACAGACTCAAGTATCGGGCTGGATTCATCGACGAACACCCGCAGTCGCAGACGCTGGTTGCGTGTAGTGGACAGCAAGTGGTAAATGACGCCGAACCTGGCACCGTCCCACGTCCCGCCTGCCTCCTTGCGATAGGCCGAATAATCTATTCCGCAGACATCAATAAGTGTATCGAAGGCAAACTGTTCGCCGTCACGTAACGCGAGACATATATCCACCAGGGCGTCCACATTAACATCGACAGTCAGTTCATTCAGATCAATATCTGAACCGGATATCCTGTCGCCGGCCAGCTCTTCGATGCGCGTTTGCAGTGCCTGTAAACGTTCGCTGGTCATGGTTATGAACGAGCGATGGTATTGGTGTTGCGAATTTTTTTCTGTAGCTGAAGAATCCCGTACAGAAGCGCCTCTGCCGTCGGTGGACAGCCCGGCACGTAGACATCAACGGGCACTATGCGATCGCAGCCCCTGACGACAGAATAGGAATAGTGATAGTAGCCGCCGCCATTGGCG
>JARFQC010000054.1 GCA_029287965.1 Arenicellales bacterium | reverse complement strand
GATGTGTATAAGAGACAGAAACCAGGCTCATGTACAGACCAGACTATATCTCACCGCAAGTTATGTCCAGCTTGGACGACTCGAAGATGCTGAGTGGGAGATCACGGAACTTGAAATGCGGCATCCTTCAATTACGTTATCGCATTGGCAAAGCGTGGGTTCAATTGTCGATGGTACAACCAAGAAACGCCTGTTCGATGACCTTCGCACAGCAGGAATGGCTGAATAAGCAACTTAATAAAGCCGCAGTTTTCAGAGAATATGTAATCAACCCAGAGTAGTCATAACTCAAACCTTGAAGAGTGAAAGCTAATGGCGGCGAGTTCAGCGATTCAATTTTTCCACGGAAATGTCCACTTAGGAGAAATCCAAGCGGTATTATCATTTCTTCGTTTTTGTCCGCCATGTCTTGTTAGAAGACAACTAGGTCAAGATATCGACGCAGTTACATAAAGGTCGGCCATGGCTTGCGGTCATTCTGCCGCTTTCGGGCCCCACGTCCTTCCCTGCCAGAGAAGATGCTGTATAAAACCCTCTTGGTGGAGGCAGCGGACGATAGGATACTTCCGCCGGTCCAAAAGACGTTTTTTATTTCTATACTCGGCCTTGAGCTGGATATCCTAACGTCGGCCTGTGCCAAAATCGAGCACGTCGCCCAACAATAGTGCATGACCATCCCCGAATTAGTGAACAAAGTCGCCAAACAGATAACCAGCGTATGCAAGTTCAATCGCTCTCGGCACAACCGTCGCGGCGTCTGTTTCAGCGCAACGGTGAAGTGATATCCCACAACCCCTACATATAATAAGTAATTGGCGCGATTCGTGCATTCTTCTCATAAATAGCTATACAGCAAGGAATCTCTCGACTCGGATGTCTGCCTATTGACACCATTTTGCAGGGTTAAAGACCTTTTCATATCATTTCAGAGAATTAATATGTTATCATTTTCTAATACTGTAGCCAGCCTGCGACAAATACAAATATACAGATACGAACAGCAAGAATGCCCCGTCACCTCAGCACTGCATCCCTGTCGTCGCCATTACAGGCAACTGCCAGGTTACTTACTCTGACATAATCCTGATCTGGCTTACTGATGGAAAAAACCTCACAAACTAACAGCACATTACGCAACCTGAGCGTACTGTTCATAACCCTGATGCTGTTCTGGGTGATGTTGGTGAATTCGCTGGCGCCCGATAGCCTGCTGGTCGGCGCCCTGGTGTCCCTGAGCGTGGCCCTGCTGTACCGTGACGGTCTATCCTTTTTCACCGAGTTTCGGGCCACGCCTGCGGCATTCGTGGCCGGGACTCTTTATTACGCCTACTTTCTGCGAATGCTGGTGCAGTCGAATCTTCGACTTGCTTTGATCGTGCTGTCGCCGAACCTGCCCGTGAAACCCGGCATCATCAAGGTGCGCACAAAGTTGAAGAGCCGCATGGGACGGCTGATGCTGGCTAATTCCATCACCCTGACACCCGGCACCCTGAGCGTTGAGCTTGATGGAGAATCGCTCTATGTGCATTGTGTCACCATCGGATCGCTCGACACCGAACGTGCCACAGCAGAGATTGCGGCAGGATTCGAACAATACCTGGAGGTAATGTATGGCTGAGGTGCTGGTAACACTGGCGGCAATTGTTACGTGTATGGCTTTCCTGATGGTGCTCTGGCGGTTTATCAAGGGCCCGAGCCCTGTCGACCGCATCATCGCTTTTGACGGCCTCACCATAGTCTCGATCACCGGTATACTATTTGCCGCGTTAGCTGCCGAACGCGGCATCTACCTCGACGTAGCGCTGGTATACGCATTGCTGTCCTTTCTTGGAGTGATTGTGGTTGCCCGCTTCCTGGAACGGGGCTTCTGATGGCAGAGTTCCTCGACATTCTCGGCGCCCTGCTGCTGCTGGCCGGCACCATCTTTCTGCTGCTCGGCGGACTCGGCCTGGTACGCATGCCGGATATCTACAACCGCATCCAGGCCGGCACCAAGGCGACAACCCTGGGCACCCTGCTAAGCCTGATCGGGGTCGCTTTCCTGCATCCAGAATGGAGCCTCAAGCTTTTGTTGATCGGTGTCTTTCTGCTGTTCACCAACCCTCTCTCTTCCCAGGTACTGGCACGTGCGGCGCATCGCACCGGCGCACACAAGTCATCTTCCATGATAGTCGATCATCTCGAAGACGACCTTGGAGAAAAGCCATGACACTGAGCATCGGCATGGGCCTGCTGCTCTCGGTCGCGATGGTGGTGTCGGCAATCATGGCGACTCGTGGCAAGCGCAGCCTGGGCATTTCTATCCTCGCTGCCGGCCTCGCCAGCCTGCTCGCATCGGTAATGTTCCTGTTGCTGGCCGCGCCTGATGTAGCAATGACCGAGGCCGCTATCGGCAGCGGTCTGACTACCTTCCTGTTCTTCTTCGTACTGGGGCGCGTTCGCCGGGGTGAACATGATTAAACGATTCACCCTGATGCTGCTGCTGGCCGGCCTCGGCGCCATCTTCGCTGGGCTGATACAAAACTATGTAGCGGACGAGGAACTCAACCTGACCGCCGCTTACTACGCTGCTCATACTGCCGAGGACATTGGCGCGGCGAACATCGTCACCGCCATCATCGTCACCTACCGGGGCCTGGATACGCTCGGCGAAGTGACCGTACTGTTCCTGACAGCGGCCATTATCGGGCTGGTGCTGTCACAGGGGAATCGTCAGCAACAGCAACCGCAGCGAAAGCTCCCACCTGCCGGGGAACTGCTGGTTACCGGCACACGCCTGTTGCTGCCACTTATCCTGTTGTTCGGCGCCTACGTTTTCACCCATGGCCACCTGACACCAGGCGGCGGTTTCCAGGGTGGTGCCATTATCGCCTCCGCCATGCTGTTGCTGCTGCTCAGCAACCCGATGAAGCGCTTCAGCCACCGCCTGATTACAGTGGTCGAATCGGCATCCGGCCTTGCTTTCGTGATTATCGGCCTGCTTGGCATCGCCTGGGCCGGCGGCTTTCTGGACAACCGCATTTTACCCATCGGCACCTTCGGCGAACTGTTCTCGGCAGGTGCCATACCAATCATCTACGCATTCGTCGGCCTGAAGGTCGGCGCGGAATTCTCGTCGATGCTGGTCAGCCTGTCTGAAACGGAGGACCTGTGATGTTGGCTACCATTGCCATGACCACGGGCTTTCTGCTGATACTTATCGGACTATATGGCGCGCTGAGCAACCGCAATATCCTGCGCATGATCGTGGCATTCACGGTAGCCAATACCGGCGTCAACCTGGTTCTTGTTGCAGTGGGATACATGAATGGTCGAACAGCGCCGATTCTGAACGACGCCGTTGCTGCAGGCGAGGCCATCAGTCGCATCATCGACCCGGTACCGCAGGCCCTGGTACTGACAGCGATCGTCATCGGCGTAGGGATTACCGCGCTGATGCTGGCTTACACCTACAAGCTATACCAGACCAGGGGCAGTCTCGACATCGCAAAGCACACGGAGCTGAAATGGTAAGCCCGATTGCCTTTATCGCCGCAACGCTTGGAGGTGCCTTCCTGCTTGGCCTGGTGCGCGACGAGTGGCGCACCATCTCGTATGCCCTGACCCTGGCAGTACTGGCTTATGTCAGCCTGCTGGCTGTTCATTGGGTTGTGGCACTGTCATCCGGCGACGTTTCCAGCGTTGAAGTGCTTACTGCCGGCACGTCTCCACCCTTCTCGATCAATCTGCGCTTTGGCCTGGCGGAAGCAGTCCTTGTCATGTTGATCAATATTACCGGTCTGCTCTCCGCTCTGTACCTGAAAGACACAATGTTAAAACAGGGCCGCAGAGCAATGGCGGTACTGCTGATTTTCAGCATGGCCCTGGCCGGTATCGTGATGACCCGTGACCTGTTTAACCTGTTCGTGTTCTTCGAGCTGATGGTCATCTCCACCGGTGGATTGATCCTGCTATCCAGGGACAACCGCGCACTCGGGGCCGGCTTCAAGTTCCTCGTGGCATCGCAGCTGATCTCAATCCTGATGCTGGTGGGCATCATCTTCGCCTATCACGCCACCGGATCCCTCAACCTTGACGACATGGCAATACAGTCTCAGCGATTAATGCAGGGCGGCGCACTGGCGTTTTTTCTTATCTTCATCGCCGTCATCGCCGAGCTGAAGGTTTTCCCTGCCAACGGCTGGGCGCTGGATATCTACGAATCAGCACACCCGGCCTTCTCCGCGCTGGTTTCAGCGGCAGCGGGTTCGGCGACACTGTTCGCCGTCGACAAACTGTTATTGATCGGCGGTCCGGTATGGATGGAGGTCGCTTCCACCATCGGTATCATCAGCTTCGTCGGCGCCAATTTGTTTGCCCTGGCGCAGAACGTCGACCGTCGCCTGCTCGGTTACTCCTCGGTGGCGCAGATCGGTCTGATCCTGTTTGTCGTGGGACTGCAGGACTTTCTTGGTGACAGCTACCTGTTCATCGCCGGCGGCCTGCTGCTGGCGCATGCGGTCGGCAAGGCCGGCCTGTTCTGGCTGTCCGGCCTGATTGCGGGACGTCAACTCACCAACTGGAGCGCCTTGCAGGGTAAGCCATTTCTGATATTCGCCTTTGCCAGTTTCCTGGCACTGCTGATCGGCCTGCCACCCTTCCCCGGCTTCTATGCCAAGTGGGAACTGGTTCATATACTCGCCGCTGATGGCCGCCTTCTGCTGCTCTCGCTGCTGCTGTTCGGCGCGCTGGTCGAGGCCGGCTACCT
>JARFQC010000265.1 GCA_029287965.1 Arenicellales bacterium | reverse complement strand
GGCCTGTTTTTCATTACCGTCGGGGCCGGCATTGACTTCAATATTCTCAGCGATCAATTCGCGCTGATCATCGGCCTGACCCTGGGCCTCATGCTGGTCAAGGCACTGGTCCTGTTCGCGCTGGCACGCATTTTCAAACTGGCAAGCGCTGATTCATGGCTGTTCACGCTGTCGCTGGCCCAGGCCGGAGAGTTCGGTTTCGTGCTGTTGAGCTTCTCGCTGCAGAACAATGTCATACCCGTCGAACTGGCCAGGACATTGTCGCTGGTCGTCGCCCTGTCTATGCTGCTGACACCCATGCTGTTCATTATCTATGACCGGCTTGTCCTGCCGCGTATGAGTGATAGCGATGAGAAGCCACATGACGATGTAGATGAGCAGGGCAGCGTCGTCATCGCCGGTATCGGGCGTTTCGGCCAGATCGTCAACCGCCTGCTGGTGGCGAGCGGCGTCAGGACCGTGGTGCTGGACCACGAATCTTCAATGGTGGACCTGCTGCGCAGGGTGGGTATTCGCAGCTTCTACGGCGATGCGAGTCGTCCGGAGCTGCTGCATGCGGCGGGTATCGAACAGGCCAGCCTGTTCATCGTTGCCATTGACGACCGGGACCGGGCAGTCAGCCTTGTCGAGCATGTTCGCCGTCACTATCCCGATGTAAAGATTATCGCGCGGGCCTATGATGTTAATCATCTCTACCTGCTCAAGCAGGCGGGTGCGGACCTGGCCGTGCGTGAAGTGTTCGATTCATCACTCAAGGTAGGCATCGAGGCGCTCAAGTCTCTCGGCATGCACCCTTTCAAGGTAGAAAAGATGGCCCGCGTTTTTCGCAAGCATGACCAGGACGGGCTCGATAAGCTGTATGACCTGTGGGATGAGAACCCGGATATCTCCGCTAACCGTGCTTTCCTCGCAACCGCCAAGGCCCACGGGGAGACACTGGGTGAGATGATGGAGTTCGATCGCTCACATCTGCATGATCGAACCGAACGTGGCTGGACACCGCCACCGAGGCATTACACGGATCAGCTTACAGATTCAGATAACGAGTGAAGGTTGGCAAGCCGTCGGCGATAAGTTAGAGATCATCGAGTTTAAGATGCCCGGGGTTGATGCACAGCGGATTGCCGCAGGTCTGCAGTACCCGTTTATTATCAGGCAGATCACCAGTGAAGGCCTGGTAGCTGGCCCGGTGGGCGCTTTGCATGGTGAGCTGCCCGTCTTTATTCGCCATCTTGATCCTGCCATGACCGGTATTGGATACCTGGCCTCGCCATAGCCAGCACCCGGTGGCCTTGTCGCGCGCGACATACGTGAGCAGTCTTTCCTGTTTGTTCATAACATTTCCACAGTAGAAGTTGAGTATTCACAGTATGAATAAAACACATGAACAGTTCGTGAGGCGGAACTGAAAATCATGTGAACATTGCTGTCGGTAATGAGCCGGGTAGCGAGGTTTGATGACGGGCGCAACAGCTTTCACTGATGCGCCATGTGTTTTTCACGTTGTACTCACGCATCAGGGAACAATATTGCATGCAACGAGCACCTGCTCTTAAATACGACAGCAAAGAGGTGATACACATGCCGACATACGAACTGAGTGAAGATTACATTGATTCGTCTCCTGATATGATCAACTTTGATGAAGCAGTGATGAACCTGGAAGATGATTCACGTCCTTCGCGTGTCAGAAAGACCAGGAAACCCAGCGCACGAAGCAGGATTGAAACATTTTTTGAGATGCGGCGACTCAGAGAAGATATATATGACCCTGTCACCAATACGTAAGCAACATGCAACCCATGGCAACCGTCCATCTACAGTTGGTCTGCTCGTAATGCTTTCTCTTGCCGCGATGTTCGGCACAGCACAGGCTGCTGAAGTCAGTGTAGGTAAGCCTGCGCCTGACTTCGAGCTGGTGGATCAGCATAACAAGCCGCACCGTATGGGCGACTATCGTGGTCGATGGCTGGTAATGTACTTTTATCCGAAGGCCGATACGCCCGGTTGTACGACCGAGGCATGCGAGTTTCGTGATGATGTGTTCATCCTGCGGCGCATGAACGTTGCACTACTCGGCGTCAGCACTGATGACGTGAAGACCCAGAAAGAGTTTTCCGACAAGTATCATCTCCCTTTCCCGCTGCTGTCGGATGCAGACGGCAGCGTTGCCACCCGTTATGGCAGTTATTCCAGCTTCGGGCCGTTCAGCTTTGCGAAACGGCACACGTTCATAGTGGATCCGCAGGGAAATATTGCAAAGGTATATCGTGATGTCAGGCCCAAGGTGCATAGTGATCAGGTCATCGCCGATCTGCGCCAGCTGGGCGCTGAGTAGGGCAATAGTCGAGTTATCCCGAACTTATTTTTTTTCCTTGATGTAGAGAATTCTTGCTGCCAGAAAGGCAACAAGAATGATAGAGCCGATAGGGTATGGCAGAGCACCGGAAGCGAAAGCTGCCAGTGAAGCTGCCAGGAGTAAGGCCAGTATTACTAACGTTGTGTCCACGAATTCTTGATAACCTTTCAGTGTAAAAAAAGCCGCCGGATGGCGGCAATCGGATAATAGAGGAAGGAATGTATATGATCCTTGTTCCGCTGTCAGAATAATGTGAGCATCTGATCAAGGCCGCGTGAAGGTAAGGGCGGCGATCAGCCTCACTGGGAACATGAAGCAGAATTTGTATCGATTACTGGGATTACTGTTCTTCGGAACAGGGTCGGTCGGAATTTTCGTGCCGCTGCTGCCGACCGTGCCATTGTGGATACTCGCCGCAGTGTTTTTTGCCAGTTCGTCACCCGCACTGCAACAGAAAATCTATGCACATCCGCAGTTTGGCAAGACCGTATCCGATTTCGTCGAACACGGCGTCCTGACCAAAAAAAACAAGATCTATGCTATTTCCGGTTCGAGTACAGGAACATTGATAAGCCTGTTAATCGTCCGGCCGGAGCCGGTCGTCTTGTGGTCGATCGTGGCATTGATGGCTGCAGTCATATTCTGGCTGGCGACGCGACCTGAATCGTATATTGGCGACGAGTATTCAAAATCACAGACAAACCCGAAGCCTTGATGGCGAAACAAGCAAGGAGCAATCATGAAAAACGTATTTACTCTTTTCACTGCGTCACTATTGCTGAGCCTGTCTCTGAGTACACATGCTGCTGATGTGCTGACACACAAGAGTATCGGCCTCGACCTTGCGCGGGATATTGCCATGGAGGCCGTTAAAGCCTGCCGTAAGGACGGTTATCACGTCAGTGCGGTTGTAGTCGACCGGCATGGTAACCTGCGCGCATCCCTTCGTGACGATATTGCCTCTGTCTACACCCTGCAGATCGCACAGGAAAAGGCCAATATTGTAATTATGACCGGGGTGCCTTCTACCCAGTTTCGTGAAGCCCGCTCCGACATACGTCCCGAACTGAATCATATCGACGGTATTATTGTCATGGAAGGTGGCCTGCCAATCGATTCAGGCGGCTATCGCATCGGTGCAGTCGGTGTATCGGGTGCACCAGGTGGTGAAAAGGATGAGGCGTGTGCGGCGCGTGCCTTGGAAGCAATGACCGAACGTCTTGAATTTGCCGAGTAGCCGGTCATAAATGTATCTGGGCCGGTTATCCAGCCGGCCTTTCACTTTCGCGCTAGCAAGTAGCCAGGGCCGTTGCAGTAAGCTACCCGGGTTGAGTGCGCCCGATTAGCCGCCGCTTTGAACTGTCAGTCACCCGAGTAGGCATTATCCAGTGCCCGCTCTCGCTCCTCGGCTTTTTCCTGCAGGCGTTTGAGGTAGTCCCGATCCAGCAGTTCTCCGCATATCTCGCTGCCATCCTC
>JARFQC010000259.1 GCA_029287965.1 Arenicellales bacterium | reverse complement strand
AGAACAATCAACCATCCCGAAACGAATGCAGAGCGTATGACGGCATGACGCCAGTCTGTTTCCCCGCCGTCGCGGACGAACAATGCACCATCTTTACCCAGGCTTAGAAACCCGTAGCCGCGGTGAACTGCCACAACAGCCGAAACGAGACTTCCGAGCAGCACTGCCGCGGTGAGCAGCAGAATGACCGATGGCAGTTCCATCCCGGCGACTACGCCGCCAGCCGCCAGGTGAACACAAACGATCAGCAGCATGTGCCGGTATGATCGCTTCAGTTCAATGACTGTCCGTCGAGAGGATTGCCCTGACGATCGCCGCGACATCCTTGTCGGGTACTGCTCCATCACATAACCATCCCTGTAATTGCTGATCGCTGCACTCCAGCAACTGCCGGAATGCCTGCCTGTTGCCCTGGTCCATCGGCCAGGCCCGATCGAGATACCTGCTTAGCAAAACATCCAGCTCCAGCATGCCCCGGCGACACTGCCACCGCAACCTGTTGAACTCGTCGTCGGTCAAGAGCGGTCCAGCCCCACATACCGGTGCCCGCATGAGGATACTACCCGCATGCCAGGAATCAGCTGCTGCGCCGCAGCAGCATTTCCCGAATATGGTGTATGGCGAGCGCCGGGTTGAGCCCCTTGGGGCAGGCTTCCACGCAGTTCATGATCGAATGACAGCGAAACAGACGGAAGGGATCTTCCAGATCGTCAAGCCGCTCGGACGTCGCCTTGTCACGACTATCGACGAGGAACCGGTAGGACTGCAGCAATGCAGCCGGGCCGAGATACTTGTCGGGATTCCACCAGAATGACGGGCACGAGGTCGAACAGCAGCCGCACAGTATGCACTCGTACAGCCCGTCCAGCTTCCTGCGATCCTCGTCCGACTGCAGGCGTTCGATTTCCGGCTCGGGCTCATCGTTGATCAGCCACGGCTTGATGGATCGGTACTGCTTGTAGAACGGTTCCATATCAACGACCAGGTCACGCACGACCGGCATGCCGGGCAAGGGTCGAAGCGTGATCGGCTGCTTGAGATCTGACAGCGGCGTTACGCAGGCGAGCCCGTTGCGGCCATTGATGCTCATCGCATCGGAACCGCACACGCCTTCCCTGCAGGATCGCCGGAACGAAAGCGTGTCATCCTGTGCCTTGAGCAACAGCATGGCATCGAGCAGCATCTGCCTGCCCTCAAGCAGTGCCTCGTCGAGCTCGAAGTCCTGCATGCGCGGTTTAGCGTCTTTATCCGGGTCGTAGCGATAAATGGAAAACCTGATCATCATTGCTCCTAGTAGACCCGCTCGACAGGTGGAAAGCTGTCTACACTCAAAGGCTTGGTCCTGACCGGCTTGTAATCCAGCTCACCCCCGTTGCGGTTGAAGTAGAGCGTATGCTTCATCCACTCAAGGTCATTCCGGTCCGGGTAATCGAGACGGGAATGCGCGCCGCGACTTTCCTGCCGTGCTGCCGCCGAGATGATCGTCGCGAGCGCGACCTGCATCTGGTTCTCCAGCTCAAAGGCCTCGTAGCGGGCCGTGTTGAACACCCTGCTGTGATCGCCAAGACGCACATCATCGAGTCGCGATGCCAGTGCCTTCAGTTTCTCCACGCCCTCGTCCAGCACCTCCCGGGTGCGGAACACGCCACAATACTGGTCCATCAGCTGACGCATCTCCTGGGTCATATCATCAACCGATTCTCCATCGCCTTTCCTGTCCCAGCGTTGAATATGCTGCATGGCGCGATCCACCGAGGCATCACTGAGCGGTGTGTGGAAACGGTGGTCCTGCAGGTAATCGACGATATGGTTGCCCGCTGCCCGACCGAACACGACGATGTCCAGCAGGGAGTTGCCGCCGAGCCGGTTGGCCCCGTGCACGGAGACACAGGCGCATTCACCGATGGCATACAGACCCAGCTGGGGCTCTTCCGGCCCGTAGCGCTCCGGTGCGACAACCTGCCCGTGGCGGTTCGTCGGGATACCGCCCATCGTGTAGTGTGCGGTGGGGAATACGGGTATTGCTGTATCGACCGGATCCACGCCGGCAAAACGCATGGACATCTCCCGTATGCCCGGCAGCCTCTGTTTGACAACATCGGCGTCAAGGTGATGCAGCTGCAGCAGCACATGGTCATTGTTGGGGCCGCAGCCCCGGCCTTCGCGTATTTCAACGGCGATAGCCCTGCTGACCACGTCCCGGCTTGCCAGGTCCTTCGCATGCGGCGCATAGCGCTCCATGAAGCGCTCGCCTTCCCTGTTGACCAGGTAACCGCCCTCGCCACGCACCGCCTCAGAGATCAGCATCCCGAGACCGGCGATGCCGGTCGGATGAAACTGGACGAATTCCATATCCTGCAGCGGCATGCCGGCACGCAGCACCATGCCCATGCCGTCACCGGTATTGATCATTGCATTGGTGCTATTGCGGTAGATTCGTGCAGACCCGCCGGTGGCCAGCAGGGTTGTCTTGGCCTCGATAATCAGCGGTTCGCCACTGGCGATATCAATCACCATTGCTCCCTGTGTGACACCGTCTTCGCTGACCAGCAGGTCGGTAGCAAAGTACTCATCGAAGAAGTGTGTTCGCGCGTGAAGATTTTGCTGATACAGGGCGTGCAGGATGGCATGCCCGGTGCGGTCTGCCGCGGCGCAGGTGCGGGATGCCTGGTCGCCGCCGAAATTCTGGCTCTGGCCACCGAAAGCGCGCTGGTAGATCTTGCCGTTGTCCAGACGTGTAAAAGGAACGCCGTAATGCTCAAGCTCGATGACCAGGCGCGAAGCGGCGCGGCACATGTATTCAATAGCGTCCTGATCACCCAGGAAGTCGCTGCCTTTTACCGTGTCGTACATGTGCCAGTGCCAGTTGTCCGGCACAACATTGCCCAGTGCGGCGTTCATGCCACCCTGCGCAGCGACCGTGTGAGAACGGGTCGGGAAGACTTTCGATACCACGGCAACATGCAGGTCAGCACTGGCCAGCTGCAGGGCCGCTCTCAGCCCTGCTCCGCCGGCGCCGATCACCAGGCAGTCGAACCGTCTTTTCTCTATAGACTCACTCACACTCCACCTATAACGATAAGGGCCCATGCAAGCATACCGGTAAACAACAGTGCCAGTGTCATCAGCAGCACGAAGCGCAGTCGCCAGTTATGCACATAATCGAGAAACACGCTTTTCAAGCCGGTCCAGGCATGTATCAACAGGCTGACGATAAACAGTATTGCCGCCGCGCGAAAAAAATAACCGGATGAAAAACTCACCCAGTCGGCATGGCTATGGACAGGACTGACAGACAGGCTGACACCCAGCCATACAGTAAACAGCAAAACGTAGACGGCGCTGACGCGCTGAATGATCCATTCTCCCAGCCCGCCGCCGGAACGGCTACCTCTTTCAGTTCGTCTCACCACAGCACCACCGCCAGAACCGCGGCAAGAAGAATGCTGAGCGCGAAAGCCAGCCAGGCGCTGCTGCGTGCCCGGGCCAGTTCATAACCGACCCCCATATCCAGCAGCAGATGACGTATCCCGCTCAGGGAATGCTGGATCATCAGCCAGGCCAGCAGGAAGACCAGTAATTTGAACGCGCCATGATTCATCAGGCCGATGACGTATGCATAACCGTCCGGACCGGAATTCATGTGCTGCATTAACCAGATCATGAAGGGTATGGACAGGGTCAGCAGTACACCGCTGACCCGGTGCAGGATGGACAGTACGCCGCCGACCGGCAGGCGGATTTGCAGTAAATTAAGGTATACGGGTGATTTGCGGTCTGGCGTCACGAAGCCCGTTCCCGGTTAGGCAATGCAGACGTGAAATCACAATGCCGCAATGTGTATGTCGCTTGATTATTCAATTATAGTATCCACGTACTGTTTTCCATCGTAGCACCTGATTTCCCCGACTGACAACACATCGGACAACAATTGTATGAGTGACGAATCCTCACCCCGGATAATTAATCTGGATCATCTGGCTTACCTGGTCGTATCGGGTAACGATGCCACAAAATTTCTCCACGCACAGTTCACCAATGACCTCGAATCACTGCCTGTATTGCACTGGCAGTACACGGGATACTGTACGCCTAAAGGCAGACTGCTGGCTTTCATGATTGCCCTGAAACGCGGCGAAAATGACTACCTGCTGATTATGGACAACTCTGTGATGGAGAAATTCCAGCCCCGCCTGAGCATGTTCGTTATGCGCGATGACGTCAGCATAGTGCGCGGCGATGCAGGCCTGCGAGGTGTCTTGCATGCTCTACCTGATGAATGGAAAGATGCGCACAGCCCTGTACCAGAACCAGGCGAAGCAAGCTGCCATGGCAATGACTGCCTGCTGGCCATAGACGCACAGCGCTGGCTGGTTATCGACGAAACAGGCAGCAGCAAAGATGCTGCATCGGATTCAGACAGCTGGATCAGGCAGGACATCCTTGCGGGCATACCCACGGTGACGTCTGCTACCCAGGAAGCCTTCGTCCCGCAAATGGTCAACCTGGATCTGATCGGGGCAGTCAATTTCAAGAAAGGCTGCTACCCTGGCCAGGAAGTAGTTGCCCGCGTCCATTACCTGGGCAAAATCAAGCAGCGTATGTTCTATGCCACCATCGAGGAAGGTGGTGACGTGTCGGCGGGAGACCCGGTGTACAGTGCGGCACAGCCGGATAAGGCGGCAGGTACTATCGTCAGCGTAGTTGCCGATGGAGGAACTGCTCTGCTGGCCGTCCTCCAGACGAAAGCCGTTGCCAGCGGAGAATCCCTGCGGCTGGGCAGCCAGGAGGGGCCACTACTGACTTTGCAAAAATTGCCCTATCCCATCCCCGATCTCGCAGCCGGGACAGAAGACACCGACGAAGCAGACCCGCAAGCCTGATCGCTATTCGACGATCTGAACGAACACCTCGCCTGACTTGATCAGGCCGAGGTCGTAGCGGGCGCGCTCCTCTATCGCCTCGGTACCCTTTTGCAGGTTGACGATTTCACCGGCCAGCTCCCGGTTACGGTTTTGTAACCGTTCATTCTGTATCTTCTGGGCTTCAATATCCTGTTGCATGTTCCACAGGTCCAGCAGGCCGCCCTTGCCAAACCCCAGTGTATACAGCACCACCACCAGGAGCACGACGCCCGTTGCCAGCAGCAGTTTCATCTACACCTGCTCAGGACATCCCTGCGATGGCTGACTTGCCGGGATACACCGCCCTGTCGCCCAGTTGTTCTTCTATGCGCAGCAGCTGGTTGTACTTGGCAATCCGGTCAGAGCGCGACAGTGAACCGGTCTTGATCTGGCCTGCGCCGGTGGCCACAGCGAGATCAGCAATGGTCGTATCCTCGGTCTCGCCGGAACGGTGGGAGACCACGACACCGTAGTCGGCATTCTGTGCCATGCTGATCGCGGCGAGGGTTTCGGTGAGCGTGCCGATCTGGTTCACCTTGATCAGGATGGCGTTGGCAATCTTTTCCCGAATGCCCCGTTCCAGTATCGAGGTATTGGTGACGAACAGATCGTCGCCAACCAGCTGACACGAGGAACCGATCGAAGCCGTGTGTGCCGCCCAGCCTTCCCAGTCTTCCTCACCCATGCCGTCTTCGATGCTGACGATGGGATAGCGGCTGACCCAGTCGGCCAGCAGATCTTTCATACCGGTTGCATCCAGCTGACGCCCTTCGCCCTTGAGGTCGTAGATGCCGTCCTTGAGGAACTCGGAGCTGGCCGCGTCTATACCGAGATAGATGTCTTCGCCGGGCCGGTAACCCGCTTTCTCAATCGCCTCGAGGATGACGGCAATGGCTTCTTCGTTGGAAGACAGGTTGGGTGCAAAACCACCTTCATCGCCAACAGCCGTATTCAGGCCACGCTTGCTGAGTACCGATTTCAGGTTATGAAACACCTCGGCACCATAGCGCAAGGCCTCGCGAAACGTTGGCGCACCGGCCGGAATGATCATGAATTCCTGCAGGTCGATACTGTTTTCCGCGTGCTCACCGCCATTGATGATGTTCATCATCGGGACAGGCAGGGTTGCCGCACTGTCGCCGCCCAGGTAGCGGTACAGGGGAATGCCCGCATCGCCAGCTGCCGCGTGAGCAGCCGCCAGCGACACCGCAAGTGTCGCATTAGCGCCCAGGCGGCCCTTGTTGTCTGTGCCATCCAGGGCGATCATGGTATCGTCGATATCCTGCTGATCCGTGCTGTCCTTGCCGATCAGCGCATCGCGCACCTCGCCGTTCACATTGGCCACGGCATTCAGTACGCCTTTGCCCATGTATCGTGCGGCATCACCGTCACGCAGCTCAACGGCCTCGTGGACGCCGGTGGAAGCACCCGAAGGTACTGCGGCTCTTCCCATTGCGCCCGTCTCGAGTGTGACATCGGCTTCGACAGTCGGATTGCCGCGCGAGTCGATAACTTCGCGGGCAACAATATTAGTAATCTTGCTCATCTGTATGCTTCCTGTTTACTGAATTGGTTTTCGGGCAGGGTCTACCCGGTGTGCAATGGATATATGAAATTCTGCCTGGGGGCCATATGGCCGGTCAGAGTTGTTCCTCGAATGGCGACGCCTTGGCGGCACGATCGATATCGAGCAGGTGTTCAAGCAGGCCGCGCATTCTGTCCAGCGGCCATGAATTGGGGCCGTCGCTGAGTGCGTTGTCCGGATCAGGGTGGGTTTCCATGAACAAACCGGATACACCGGCTCCGACGGCGGCTCTTGCCAGTACCGGCACGTATTCACGGTTGCCGCCTGAACGGGTACCCTGGCCACCGGGCTGCTGCACCGAGTGAGTCACGTCGAACACCACCGGGCAACCGGTCTGACGCATGATGGCGAGTGAACGCATATCGACAACCAGGTTGTTGTAACCGAATGACACCCCTCTTTCGCATACCGTGATGCGCCCCTTGCCGCCTGCCGCCTCGGCCTTGGCGACCACCTGGCTCATTTCCTGCGGTGACAGAAACTGACCCTTCTTGATGTTCGCCGGCTTGCCGCAGGCGCCCACTGCCTCGATCAGGTCCGTCTGGCGGCACAGGAATGCCGGCGTTTGCAGCATATCCACGGCCTCCGCCACGGCAGGCACTTCTGCCGCACTGTGGACATCGGTCAAAACCGGTACACCGACCTGTTCACGCACCTCTTCGAGGACCCGCAGGCCGGCATCGATACCCTGGCCCCGGTAGGAATTACCCGAGGTCCGGTTTGCCTTGTCGTAAGAGGATTTGAATAAAAATCCGATGCCAAGTTCCGAGGTCATTTCTGCCAGCACGCCGGCGGTCTCGATAGCCAGTTCGCGGGACTCGACCACGCAGGGACCGGCAATCAGGAAAAAGGGCCGATCCAGCCCAACCTCGAAATCAACGAGCTTCATGTTTGACGTCATCGGTTGTGATAGGCCCTGGCGGCGGCTATGAAACCTTTAAACAGGGGGTGGCCATCACGTGGAGAGGAAGTGAATTCCGGGTGGAACTGGCAACCTATGAACCACGGGTGGTCCGCAACTTCAACAACCTCGACCAGGCCGCCGTCCGTTGAGGTTCCGACCAGTGCCATGCCGGCATTTTCAATGTCATCGCGGTACTTGTTGTTGAACTCGTAACGATGCCTGTGCCGTTCGTTGATGATTTCCATTCCATACAGATCACGCATGCGACTGCCTTCGCGCAGTACGCAGTCCTGGCCGCCGAGTCGCATGCTGCCGCCCATGTCAGACTGGTCATTTCGTACCTGCAAGGTACCGTCGGCATCCTGCCATTCAGTAATCAACGCGATGACCGGGTGAGGCGTATCGGCATTGAACTCGGTGCTGTGGGCATGCTCCAGGCCGGCCATGTGCCGGGCAAACTCGATAACGGCCACCTGCATGCCGAGACAGATACCGAGATAGGGAATTTTATTCTCACGCGCATACTTCACCGCGAGTATCTTGCCCTCGATGCCGCGCTCACCAAAACCGCCGGGAACGAGTATCGCGTCCATCTCGGCAAGCTTGTCCATGTTGCCTGCCTCGAGGTCCTCGGCATCGACATACTGGATGTTGACCTCGGTCTGGGTATGAATGCCGGCATGGATCAGTGATTCGGACAGCGACTTGTAAGACTCGGTTAAATCGACGTACTTGCCGACCATGGCGATGGTTACGCTGGATTCGGGATGCTCCAGGTTGTATACGACATGATCCCACTCGGACAGGTCCGCCTCCGGGACATCGAGATTCAGCTGGCGGGTAACGATACCGTCCAGGTCCTGGGCATGCAGTGACGCCGGTATTTTATAGATGCTGTCCACGTCATAGGCGGAGATCACTGCATCCACCTGCACATTGGTAAACAGGGCAATCTTTTTGCGCATGCCTTCCGGTATCGAGCTTTCGCTGCGGCAGATCAGGATATCCGGCTGGATACCGATACTGCGCAGTTCCTTGACGGAATGCTGGGTCGGCTTGCTCTTTAATTCACCTGCGGCGGCGATGTAAGGCACCAGGGTAAGGTGCATGTAGGCCACGTTGTCGCGCCCTTTCTCGATCCCCATCTGGCGGATAGCTTCGAGGAAAGGCAGCGATTCGATGTCACCGACCGTACCGCCGATTTCGACCAGGGCAACATCGTAGCCTTCTGCCCCGCGCTCGATCTGGTGCTTGATCTCATCGGTGATGTGCGGAATGACTTGCACCGTGCCGCCAAGGTAGTCGCCGCGACGCTCCTTGCTGATGACACGCTCGTAAATCTGGCCACTGGTGAAGTTGTTCTTGTTCTTCATCGTGGTACGAACGAAACGTTCGTAATGACCGAGATCGAGGTCCGTTTCGGTACCGTCCTGGGTGACGAACACTTCACCGTGCTGGAACGGGCTCATGGTTCCCGGATCGACGTTGATGTAGGGATCCAGCTTGAGCAGCGTTACTTTGAGCTTGCGGGTTTCGAGCAGTGCGGCAAGTGAAGCGGCAGCGATGCCTTTACCCAGAGAGGAAACAACACCGCCGGTAATGAAGATATATTTTGTCATGTGGCCGCTCAAGGGATCAGGCGGGGAGGAATCCCCGAACGGGAAAACAGCATATCAAAGCGTCCTTATATTCTCAATCGAAACATGTTGCGTACTGTGTGCAGAAAAAACAATCCCGTTTGCATGGGCAGCGGGCAGCATATGCGGATTCACCCAGTAATGGCTTACAGCAACGAGTTCGTCATCGAGGTAAACCAGTGGCACGGTGTCACGCTGCCAGGTCGGTATGCCCAGGTCCTGGAAGACCTTGCGCAGCGGCTTGCGACCGAACCCGGCGGCCATGCGACAGGTCTCACCGCCCTGCCGCCAGCGCACGGTCAAGTGCCGGCCTTCCAGCCTGGACAGTGCGCAGCCCTGTCCGGTCACAACAGTTGCCTGCAACACCAGGTCATAGCCGGGCAGTTCAAGCAGGCAGGCCGGATCCCATGCGATGGAACCGTCCGCGGTGGGCTGCTTTGGATGTGGCTGCCGGCAAAGAAACAGCAGGTCGCCATCCCGTCGTAACGCCGCACCGGTCCACTGGACTTCCCCCGATCCCGATTGATTATCCCGCAGGAGGTTTTCCTGAACCGTTGTCAGACGGGCGTTGCTGGGTAACTTAATGCCATGATTCCGTATCCAGCAGCGCAATGCATTGGCCTGGCGTGGTCCAGGCAGCTGCCTGATGAGGGCAACGTCCAGACAGGCAAGGCATACGCTGTCGCCATGTAGGGCATGCGCACGGACAGCTGCAAGGTCCCGCATCCCCTGCTGGTCGAGCATCTCTGCAGCTGACGCGGCATGCGTGGCGCTGCGAGACAATGCGTGGGCGGCAGACGGCCAGCGCGCATAGATCAGCGGCATCACTTCGTTGCGCAGATAGTTGCGGTCGAAACGGCTGTCGTCGTTGCTGGGATCATGTTTCCATACCAGCCCGTGTTGGGCGGCGTATTCGGCCAGGGCTGAACGGCTAACCCCCAGCAACGGTCGACCCAGCCTGCCCGGACCGAATGTCGTCAGTGCCGGCATGCCGGCCAGTCCATGCATGCCGGCGCCACGCAACAGCTGCAGCAGCAACGTTTCAGCCTGATCGTCGGCGTGCTGTGCAGTAAGGCAGTATTCGCTTTCTTGCAGTTCCTGTGACAGCGCAGCGTAGCGCGCCTGCCGGGCTGCCGCTTCTGTGCTTTCACCGCTGTCACGCTTGATGTCGACATCGCGTACGGCAAGTGCCACGCCCAGCTCATCGCACACGTGAGCGCAATGTTCGCTCCATTGCCTCGCATCGGGATGCAAACCATGGTTTATGTGGACAGCCCGCAGCCGGAAAGAGTATTCATCCCTTAAACTGCACAATGCATGCAACAGGACATGGGAATCCAGCCCACCGCTGTACGCGATGCAACACCGTGCACCGGGTGGCACGGGAAGACTTTTCAGGCTAGCGGAAAGAAAAGCTGGATCGAATAAGGTAGAGGTCGGATTTGCCGGGGAGCCGCTGGCCTTGCCCGCTGCGTTCATTCTTCGAAATTGTCGGTACCGTAGCTGCGCAGACGCTGCTGGCGTTTTTCCTGCAGTTCCGTCATCGACATGCCTTCGAGTTCATCCAGCCCCGAGATCAGGGCCGTGCGCAGATTTTCAGCCGTGGCCTCGACATCGCGGTGTGCGCCGCCAAGCGGTTCAGGAATGATCCTGTCGACCAGTTTCAGTTCACTGAGGCGTTCGGCGGTCAGCCCCATGGCTTCGGCAGCGTCCGAAGCGTGATCGGCACTCTTCCACAGGATCGAGGCACAGCCTTCAGGCGAGATTACCGAGTAGGTTGCATACTGGAGCATCATCAGCGTATCGCAGACACCTATTGCCAGGGCACCGCCGGAACCGCCTTCACCGATTACCGTGGAAATTATGGGTACCTGCAGGTCCGACATGATGAACAGGTTGCGGGCAATGGCTTCAGACTGGCCGCGCTTTTCAGCATCAACGC
Organism: Arenicellales bacterium; assembly: GCA_029287965.1. Classification (GTDB taxonomy): domain Bacteria; phylum Pseudomonadota; class Gammaproteobacteria; order BMS3Bbin11; family BMS3Bbin11; genus JARFQC01. The sequence goes on along the minus strand of JARFQC010000259.1, from coordinate 1,066 downwards.
CGGGGTATGCACCCGGGGTATCTATGAAGGTCAGTACTGGCAGCGAAAAACGCTCGGCCATCTGCATCAGTCGGATGGCCTTGCGATAGCCTTCCGGTTTCGGCATACCAAAATTGCGGTAAACCTTTTCCTTGGTATCCCTGCCCTTCTGGTGACCGATCACCATTACCGGCCTGCCGTTTAGCCTTGCCATGCCGCCGACGATGGCAGGATCATCTGCAAACATCCGGTCGCCATGCAGCGGCTGGAAGTCGGTAAAAATGCGATTGATGTATTCAAGTGTATAGGGGCGTTGCGGATGACGTGCCAGCTGGGATATCTGCCAGGGGGTCAGAGAGGAAAAAATGGACTCCGTCAGCTTGACGCTTTTTTTCTGCAGTCGCGCGATCTCTTCCCCGATGTTGACCTCGTCGGACACGCCAACATGGCGCAGCTCATCGATCTTGGCTTCGAGCTCGGCGACGGGTTGTTCAAAATCGAGGAAATTCATGTTCATTCTACGGGGCTTATCTTGTTGTTTATTCAATCCTGGATGGCAGGAAGTATAACGCTAACCGACCCAATGTCTAAGACGATTTCCTCCCCCCAACAACTTCGAATGTCATCGGCCGTGGAGATGTACGGGATTATTTAATGCAGGACTTCCGGGCCCTGCCGGCCCCTGTTGTACTCACAGGCGACGTGACCTACACCAGGTGTCACCTTCAACTCCTGCAACAGCTTCGCCGACGGATGGACACACCATTCCTGTGGCAGGTGAATGCGTGCCCGGGCATCCTGGTTGGCGTAATCCACCACGACCGGTGTTGATCCACCGCGAGCCGTATGCAGCAGCGCCTTCATGTTTTCGATGACATTGAGATCCGGCTGCTTGAGGGTAATCCGTAGCCCCGCGGAAAATGTCTCCCTGGCCGTATCCATGTCATAGATCTTTTCCGCCGTCACGCGCAGATTGCCGGTGTAGTCATCCATGCCGGTCTTGCCGGTGATGACGACAAGCCGGTCTTCCTGCAGCAGCGGCTTGTAGGTCTCATACAGCTCGGTATAGATGGGTATTTCCAGCCAG
>JARFQC010000254.1 GCA_029287965.1 Arenicellales bacterium | reverse complement strand
TGATGTGGATAAGAGACAGCCTTGAGGCCGATCGACGATTCCGAAAAGGGAAGCCTATGCTGAGCAATCCGGTGCTAAGCAACCTGCTTGACAGTACAACAGGGCGTACGCGAGTCGATGATGGCGACATCACACCGGCACTGCTGGACCGGGTGTAGCAACCTGCCCTGTCTGTTATGGCGGCCCATCGCACGCGGCCTCGAGTCCTCCCGGCAACGCCACAAGCACTCGGCAAGCGTTACCAGGCAGCCACGGATACGATACAGCTACCTGTTCGAGTACCCGAAGGCGATCGAGGTCCCGGAACTGGGCATCGCATTTATCCCGACGCCGAAGGTCGCCAACCGCTCGATGAAGGTCGCCATCGCGCGGCATGTCGGTATGCAGTGGCAGGGCGATATTCACCAGGCATCGTGGCAGTTCACCCCCCTGGCATTACTCCGGCATAACGACTACTTCCGCTTCGGTTTCGTACGCAATCCGCTTGACAGGTTGCTGTCCTGTTATGCCCAGAAGATCGTTTACTACCAACGCCAGCTGGGTATGCCATCCCTGTTATGGCGCTACGGCAACATGTTCGACAAAGACATGAGTTTTGCCGAGTTCGTCACTGCAGTAGCCCGCATACCGGATCGGCTGTCCGACATCCATTTCAGATCCCAGCACACGTTCTTCTACCATCGCGGGCAGCTGATGGTGGATTTCGTCGGACATTTCGAACAGCTGCAGGATGACTGGCACAAGCTGCAGGCCGGGCACGAGCTGCCCGACCTGCCACACGAAAACCGCTCCCGCCATGCCGATTACCGTGATGCCTACACACCGGAACTGGCCAGGCTGGCGGCGCAGCGCTATGCAAAGGATATTGAATTATTCGGTTATGCAGATGCCGTCGATGCGCTGACCGGCAAGCAGGGAAACCATCCTGGTAGAGCTTGAACTGCGTTTATGGAGAAAAAACAGACAGGACAATCCAAAGTCATCAAGTGGACCGTGCTTGAGAGTGCCGACGATGTAGCCCGTGGCGTGGTGGACCGCATCAGCGAAGCGGCTGCGGTAGCGATCCAGGAACGGGGTTGCTTCAGCATTGTGCTGGCGGGGGGAACGACGCCTGCCATGGCGTACCGGATGCTCGCCGGCACGCAGCAGGACTGGTCCGCCTGGCGGGTATTTCTCGGTGATGAACGCTGTCTGCCCGTTGACCACCCGGAGCGCAACAGCACCCTGATCAGGCAGGCTCTGCTTGATTGTGTTTCAATTCCGCAGGATCACGTATACATGATCCCGGCCGAACTCGGAGCGGAGCAGGCCGCCGGTGACTATGCAGCTATTGTTGAGTCTCATTTGCCTTTTGACATGGTATTGCTGGGCATGGGGGAAGACGGCCATACAGCGAGTCTTTTTCCGGGTCATCGTCACGATGCCGGTCAGCTCGTTCACGCCGTACATCATGCTCCTAAACCCCCGGCCGACCGGGTCAGCTTGAGTGCACGGGCCCTGGGCCGCTGCAGGAATCTTGTCTATATCGTTACCGGCTCAGCCAAGCAGTGGGCAATCAGGCAGTGGCGCCAGGGTGAGCTGTTGCCTGTGAATAGCATAAGGCCAATGGCTGCCGCTGAAGTCCTGCTTGATGCCGCGGCATCGGGTGATCCGGGTCCGGCATAGTCCCGGCGGTTCACCGGCAGACAGGCATCAGAGAACGGCCGGTTCGCAGCGGCTGTAGCAAAAAACCGGGCTGATATTCAGAGCAGGCGCCTCAAAGGCGTAGTAAAATAGGACATAGTCCTCTGGATTAGTGTAGTCCTACGCGTTCAGAGAAGATCAATTGGTAACAAATAGGAGGATTACTATGAAAAAGACATGGATCCTGGTTGCCGATAACAGCCACGCACGTATCTTCACGACTGCCAACCATACCTCCCCGCTGGAGGAACTCGAAACACTTGCCCATCCGGAAAGCCGTCTGCATGAGCAGAAAATGACCAGTGATCTGCCCGGCAGCGCGGGTGGTAACGGGATGGGGTCCAGGCATGCCTACCAGTCCGAGAGTGACCCGAAGGAATTCGAAGCGGAACAGTTTGCCCGCGACATAAGCGTCCATCTTCAAGCGGCACTGGATAAAGGGAATTATGAACAGTTGCTGCTGGTCGCTTCACCCGGTTTTCTGGGCGAACTGCGCAACAAGCTGCCCGGCAGGATAAAAGACCGGGTTTGTTTCGAACTGAACAAGAACATCACCGTGCAAAGCCCCGAGGAGATACGCGCTCACCTGCCGGAATATCTGCCGACGGGCTGACACCGGACTACTTCGTACAGCGTGCTGATCGGCGATCTACTACCGGTCTTGGGGCAAGCCGATGGCTGCGTGGATTCCGGCTTGCGCCGGAATGAAGGGTGTCAGGGATACTCTGAATAAGTCGCTTCGCGACCAATTCAGAGCAGCCTTGCAAGTTTATCTAGGGGGGAAAGGTTATACATCAAAGGCTTGCGAATATTGTATTCTATTCCTTCCCCCGAACCACCATCCCACTGGACTTGTTCAGATGTTCCTTAGACCTCGTGAGTACGGAGAGCCAGGGATTCTCTTGCACTGTCATGCCGGACACGGCACAGCGGTGACCAAGAATTCATTTAGCGAGGCAGTTGCTGGCACCGCATTAACCATGCGTCATGACAGACTGTTTATGTCCTACTGCCAGCCAATCACATCATAGCCTTTGTCGCGCAAGCACTTCTGGACGAAGTTCTTGTAGGTGGGATCGGTCTTTTGTGCATCGAAAGCGCCTGATGCCGCACCACCCGCAGCACCTGCTGCGGCACCGGCCACGGCGCGTTCGCCGGCGTCCCCGCGGACCAGCCCCCATGCTCCTGCCGTGACGGCACCGATCGTGGCACCCTTGGCGGCTTTCTGCGGTACCTTGCCGTCCTGTTTTTCCTGCACACCGTAGTCCGTGGCATTGGCCATGCAGGTATCGATATCTTTCTGCGCCTGTGCGTCACCGACCGCTTTCAAGTGGTTGTTCGGATACAGGGTTGGCCGTTGCGGTGCGGTTTCACATCCGCTGGCAAAGATGACGAACGCCAGCAGCGCCGGTAGGGTTGAACCAGTCAGTCGGTACATCGGGTACTCCATAGGTGGGTCTTTACTGCGCTACGGGTATGATATTGACTGGAACCCGTGCTGACAATCGGGGATCTACCTGTTGGTTGGCGCCGGCATATGCTCGCGCGATTCAGTTGCCATTAAGGGTAATTGCGTTACAGTAATCGATAATGCGTAAGAACGTCATAATAACGGTCATTTGCCTGGCGTTGCTGGCTGTTGCGTCGGCACGCGCGGCAGGAGTGGGCGCAGCACTCGTCGATCAATTGCGTGCAGATTACGCGGCCTTGCAGCAGGCCCGGTCGGAGTATGCGACGCTGGAACGGGCCGGCCGGTTGGGTGATGCGGAAGCCGCCGACTACGCCGCCTGGATCCGGCAGCTCGAAGACAGGGTGCGGGATGACTGCGCTGCGCTCAAGAGCAGTGCAGCGGATCCGCTGCCGGCAGATCTGCCATGCAGGGAGTTGCCGGAACGCAATCCTGCCCCGGCGGCGATCGACATTGCTGGTGAGACTACGGAAGCGGAAAAGACGTCGCGCATGGTTGAGCAGCTCAATGGTTCACTGGGTGAGTTCGATGAGCGCCTGCTGCGCGAACAGGACCGTGTGCGTGCCCGTACGCCGCGCGATACGGCTTCCTCGTCCGGCAGTGGACAGGCAGGTGCAGCCGGTCAAGGCAGCGCTGGCGATGCAGGACAGGAAGGCTCGGCAGGCGGCCGGGGAAGTGGTGAACTGGCCGGGGGGCAGCCCGGCAGTGACAGCGATGCGTCCGGCGAAATGAACACATCCGGGCGACAGGGCACGCCGGGCAAGCCATTGCCTGGAGCGAAGACGCCACCACCGGACGATATACCGGACGGCAGCGATGACGACGTGGTCGCCCGGCAGCTGCGCGAGGCAGCCGAACAGGAAACCGATCCCGAGCTGAAGAAAAAGCTGTGGGAAGAGTACCGCCGTTACAAGGCAGGGATTCGTTAAGACATGAGCACCTCTAAATACATCCTGGTGATGCTGGTGAGTACCGTGCTGCTGGCCGGTTGTGCCACCACCGCACCGAAGAAGAATGTTGCCGAGCAGGAAGCGTTGCAGAAGGCCTCGCTGGAACTGCCGGAAGTACAGCTGCTCGATGTCTGGATCGAGATCTTCGATCCCGGTGAGCTGCCGACAAAAGAGAAGGAGTCACGCGGGCTGAGCGGTGAGATCCGCGATGCGGAGGCCCGCTTCATGGCCGTCCATTTGCGCGGTGTGATGGAAAAGACCGGTTACTGGGGCGCTGTGCGCGTCGTGCCCGAGAACACCGAGGGGGCTGAAGTACTGGTTCAGGGCACTATCCTGGCGTCGGACGGCGAGGTGCTGACCCTTGAAATCACTGCGCAGGATGCCAGCGGTCGCGAATGGTTCAAGCGTATCTACCAGGCCAGTGCGACGGCCGATGATTACCGCGACATGCAGACCGGCAGCGACAGTTTCGAACCGGTCTACCATGCCATCGCCAATGACCTGGCCGAATACCGCTCGGGTCTGACCGATGAAGATCGTCTGAAGATCCGCCAGATTGCGGATATGCGTTTTGCCCGGGACATGCTTCCGGACGCCTTCAGCGGCTACGTCAGCAAGGATGAAAAAGGCGGCTACCAGCTGGTCAAGCTGCCTGCCGAGGACGATCCCGCCTATCAGCGCGTGCGCATCATCCGTGAGCGTGACCTGCTTTTGATCGATACCCTCAACGGCCACTACGACAATTTCTACCGTGACCTGTCCTTTCCCTACGAGGAATGGCGCAAGGCACGCAGCATCGAGGCCGAGGCCTTGCGCGAGGTGAAGAAGAAGGCCAATACCCGCAAGGCACTGGGCGTTGCAGCGATCGTTGGCGCCATCGCGATCGAGGCACTGGGCGGCAGCAACACCCGCGTGTCCACCGGTACTGCCCGCGATGTCATGGTCATCGGCGGTTTGTATGCGATAAAGAGCGGCATGGACATCAACGCGCAAAGCACCATTCACCAGGAAGCCATCGAGGAACTGGGCATTTCGTTCAGTTCCGAAACCAAGCCGCTGGTTGTTGAAGTCGAAGGCGAAGTGCATGAACTGACCGGTTCGGCCGAGGCCCAGTACGAACAGTGGCGTGACCTGATGAGAAAGATCTACGCCTCGGAAACCGGCCTGCCGCCGGCGCATGGCGGTACAGGCGACTGAAACCATGACGCCGGATCTCAGCCCGCCGGGACTGCGGCCACCCGGCAAGCAACCTGTCGACGAAAGTCCGGCCAGCCAGCCAGACCGGCTGCAGCGCATGGTCTGGATGCTGTTCGGCTTCGTCGTCGCCCTGGCGCTGGTCGTGCTGGTGATATTGCCTTTCTGGGTGAACGACCGGAAAGCAGGTCAGGACGGACCAGGGCAGTCAGCTAGTCCGGCAACCGTGCCGCCACTGCCGGCCGGGGTTGCACGGCACGATGCCGAGCAGACCCTGCAGGCTTTCCTG
>JARFQC010000221.1 GCA_029287965.1 Arenicellales bacterium | reverse complement strand
GCATCAGGCACCTGCGCAGCCTGGTGCTTGCCTGCTACGGTGCGATCAATCACCTCGCTGAACAGCTGCGTGCCATCTACGAATCATACAAGCCGTCGCCGCCGGGTGTGTGGCGCGAAGTGCATCATATCTACCAGTTCGCACATTCCATTATCAATACCAGCGATACCATCAGTTCCGACGGTCGCACCGGCATGGACGAGTTTTTCATGATCGAGCATGTCTACAAGCGATCGTTGCTGCTTGGCCTGTGCAACCCGTTCCATTTTTCCTTTCGCCAGTTCAAGGATCTGAACCGCACGCTCAACAGCCGGGCATCGCTGTGCACGATACATTTCGAAACCATGTCAGCAGAGAAGCTCAACCTGTTCAGTATCGACTTTGACAGCGATTACCCTGCTGCGCCGGTGCTTACGCATAGCGGCAACCTGTTGCAGGGCGAGCACTATGCTGTGCTGGATACCCGTGAACTGGTGAATTCACTGAATCGCGACGTCGACATGATTGCCTCGGAAGCGTTTACCGAAACCGGCGAACACAGGCGAGCCGACGACCTGGCAGAAATTGAAAAGCTGCGTCGCCTGATCATGAACTGGGGACAGCACCCCGTGCGGCGTGATACCAGAACTGATCAGCAGGAAGGGGAGTGCCAGGTTGCTGCAGGCTTCAGCGAAATTGTCCGGCACGTGTCCCGCAACGGGCTATTGCTGGACAAGACTGCATCCGTTTCCAGTGAGGCGGCTGAATTAAGCTGCAGGATCATCGATACAAGCCCGATGGGTTTTCAGCTTTCCATGAATTCGGACAGCCGCATCCAGTTCCGTATCGGTGAAATGATTGCCGTGCACGGTGACGCCGGTCCGGACTCCTGGCATCTCGGTATCATCCGCTGGGCGCGTTATCTCAACGACGACCAGGTAGGCATAGGCATATTTATCCTTGGTACCGGCTGTCAGCGGATTCGTGTCCGCAGTGAGAATCGGGATCACGGGCAGGGTGCGGATTGCCTCAAGCTGACCCGAACGCGTAGCCTGCCGATGAATCGCAAACTGATGATCGCGCCGTCTGCACTTTACTCACCCGATGAACGTCTCGAGATGATCGACGGGCATCGCCAGGTTATACGCACCCACAATATGCTGTTATCCGGAATAGATTTCGTGGTGTTCGATTACGAATTCGTTACCTGATTACTGCTGCACGGCTTGCAGGGCAATACCCGTTACCGGTTCGGTCAGCAGATACAGGTAGGCCGGAACGACCGTTTCAGGGGCTGGTTGATCCTTCGCGACTTCACCCGGATAGATGCGGGCGCGAAAGCCTGAGCGCACCGGACCGGGATCAATGGTGTTGAAGCGCACCGGCGTGTTGGTTTCGAGTTCATCGGCCCAGATGGCCGCCATACCCTCGATAGCATGACCGGTAATGCTGTAGATGCCCCAGTAGGCGCGTCCCTGCCGGGCAACATCCGAGGTTGAGAAGACGACCGGTGCGTCGTCGGCCTGTTTCAGCAGATCGATGCAGGACCGCGTCAGCATATAGGGCGCGTTCAGGTTGACCAGCATGGCCTTGCTCCAGGTATCGAGCGGATACTGCGACAGGGGCGTAAGTGTGCCGGCTTCCACGGCGCAATGGACGATGCCGTCCAGGCGTCCGAACTCCGAGGAGATGACATCGGCCAGTTCTACATACTGTTCGGGGCCGGCAGTGGCCATGTCCAGCACGAGATTGGCAGGGGTAGGGCATGTGGCTTCGATCATCAGGTCGTATACCCGGTCGAGGCCTTTCTGGTTAACGTCGACGAGTATGATTGTAGCGCCGAGCTTGCCAAGCGCCAGGGCCAGGGCGCTGCCGATCGCACCTGCCGCACCCGTGATGAGGTAGACCTTGTCGGCCAGCTGCACGTCTCCGATTCTGTGCGTCGCTGGATTAAATTGTGTGATGTCCATCGCCTGATTCTACCATTGCCCGATGCCCCTCCAAACCTGTTATATTCCTCCCGGCATTAACGGAGAGAGCCACTTTCAACAGCAGAAAATCAGCGCGTACGACTATCGTCATTCCGTTACAAGCCGGCGTCCACAATAGATTCAGCATTGAGATATGCATTCCGGTGGTCGGAGTGCACCACGACAAACTCGAACTATACGGCAGGTAAACACTATGAAATTTCTTCTTGGTCTGATTCTCGGCGCACTGATCGCCTTCCCGCTGGCTCACAACCTCGGCGCAGGCAAACCGTTGCTCAGTAATCCGCTGGAGAAAAAGGACCTGATGGAAAAGACTCGCGACCTCGCTGCTGAAATCGCATCGGAAACCGGCAAGTCGCTTGACGAATCCATGGCGGACATCAAGAAAGCAATTCATGACGCGACCAAGTAGCGAAGCTACTTGTGCTGCGCGGCAAGCAGCATCTTCAGTACTACATACGCGCCCACTGCAGCTGCAATATGTTTCAGTGAATGACCGCTGATCCATTCGCCAGTCAGAGTGAAAATCTCTGCATCGTAATACTCAAACACTTTAGACAGTGCATACCATGTGATAACCCAGCCGAGGTAGCGGGTCATCGTGTAGCGGTATGCCGGAAACAGCCAGATGACGACCGGCAGCAGCAGGATGGGGAAGAACTGTACGAAAGCGTAAAACCGCAAGTCCCCCGCGCCGAGGGATTCGGTTGCGATCCAGTACACCAGGCTGAGCACGCCAAGTACCACCAGCAGTATGAGCATCCAGCCATTGCCTGCCCGGCGATGAATGCGATCAGCGACCACGGACGACACGAAGGCCATAAATGCAATCGACATCGGCAGCCTGTCCCAGAACAGCCTGTCGTTGGAAGGGGCGAGGTGATAAAAGGCTGAGCCAATACTGATCAGCGCGACAGCAACAAAGAACACGATATACGGCCTGCTGTCAGCTGCCTGCAAGAACACCTCGTGACGCCTGCCTGTTATGACCAGTGACAAACCGATGATGCCAGCGAGGGCAAAACCCAGGTTGGACAGGGTGTCGTTGAAGTTGGGAATGCCGAATAAGCCTCGCTGGTCGGCAAACAGGTGATAGTCCGGGTCCTGGGCGATCGGCTCGATCAGCAGCAGGCCTGAGAATCCTGCTATCAGCAGCCCCAGCAGGATGACGCGGCGCATGGATTGAGACATATCAGGACTTTTCCGCATAGTTGTAACCGATGATGCAACCAACCAGTCAATATGGGTCATTCACACCATACAATGAAACCGGTGAATGATGTAATTTTAGTCTTGCTGCAGTGATACTATTTCTGTGTTGACGGAACTTCTTTATTGTCCGGACAGTAAGTTAATCATCCGCGGCATACAGGTAGCAGGGCATGAACAAAAAATCGAAATCAGGCGTATTGAGAAAAACAGGCTGGGTGGCCGGCCTGGCATTGCTGGTGTTCGTTGCAATGGGGCTGTATGTCTATTCCATCGGTAAGCGCACCATGCTGGAACACGCCGAGACGTTGACCTTGCGGCGCTTGTCCGTGTCCCAGGCGGGCGATGATGCATTCAGGTTTTTTTATGCGACCAACCGGCAGGCAGGAGCCCGGACCAATGATATTAAAGACCGTTACCTGCCGTCCCGGGAGAGTACGCTCAAGTTCGGATCATTCGATACGAGCATCGAGCCGAGTCTCGGGCTTGGCATCATCATTGATCCCAGCAAATGGCTGCTGAACGAGGAAATCAAACTGCTCGACGCACAAAGTCTGCAGCGTGAACAATTCATCGGCCAGCTGCGCCAGCAGGTCGAAGCCAGTCCCGAACGTTCTCTGCTGATAGTCGTTCACGGGTTTCGTGAGGCCTACCCGTCAGCACTGCGCAAGACGGCTTTTCTTGCCCATGTACTGGACATCAATACGCCGGTCCTGCTGTTCGACTGGCCCGGTGACCAGGGAGGGTCATTGCGGGGCTACAGAAGGGCACGCTCAGTCGCAACTGAGTCCGGACAAGAGTTGGCTGCAATGCTCAGGCTGGTGATCGATGAAGTTCAGCCGCAACGCCTCTGGCTGATGGCAAACAGCATGGGTGGACAGGTCGTCGTCAAGGCATTCAGCGAGCTATACCGTGAAGCCAGGTACGCTGACTCGCAAACTGAGATCGAGAATGTCATTTTAACGGCAGCGGACGTTGATCACACCGAATTTAACGAGCAGTTCAAGCAGGAGATAAAATCCCTGTCCGACAACACTACCGTATATGTCTCATCCAATGATCGCGCCCTGTTCGCCAGCAGGTTGATTAATCGTGGTCGACGCCTGGGAGAGAGCACCGTCAATCCCGGAAATCCGGATTTATTCGAGCAGGGAGCGGCCTTTTCCGATCTCCTTGAGCAGGATAGCAATCAGCTTGTGCTGGTTGACGTGACGCCGGTCAACAGGACGCGCAATTTTCACAATTTCAGCCTGGAGACCCCGGAGTTCTTCGATGACCTGTTTCTACGTATCACGGGAAAAGAGCTGCCGCAAACGCGTGAGTTGTACTCGGTCCGGACAGAAAAGGGCGT
>JARFQC010000199.1 GCA_029287965.1 Arenicellales bacterium | reverse complement strand
GATCGTACTGGTGGCCTTCAGCATGCTGAACACCATGCTCATGTCGGTTCTCGAGCGCACCCACGAATTCGGCATTCTGCTCGCCCTTGGCGTACGTCATGGCAAGCTGGGCAGGATGATTATCACCGAGTCCACCGTCCTTGCCCTGACCGGCATGCTGTTCGGGATGCTGGCGGGCGGCCTGCTCACCTGGTATTTCGTTGTCAACGGATTCTCCTATCCCGGCATGGAAGAGATGGGTGAACGTTTCAATATCCCGGCAGTGCTGTACCCCGAGGTCTCATTGCGTAGCTTACTGCCCGGTCCACTCGCCGTTTTCATTGCCACGATTTTGGCATCCGTTTACCCGGTCTGGCACATGCGCAAGCTGCGCCCGATCGAAGCACTGCAGACGGTCTGAGATGGATAGACCTTATCGCATGCTGATCACCATTGCCTGGCGCAACCTGTGGCGTAACCACCGACGCAGCCTGATCATGCTGACTGCCATCGCTATCGGCTTGTGGGGCATGATCTGGATGACGGCATTGATGCGCGGCATGGTCGATCAGATGATAGACGACGCCATCAACACGCTCTCCGGTCACGTGCAGGTGCATGCACCCGGTTATCTTGATGACCCGTCTATCGAGCATAGCATTCCGGCTGTGGAGGATAATCCGCAGCTGCAACAACTGCTGGACTCCTCACAGGTAACCGCCTGGTCACAGCGCGTGCGCGTACCGGCCGTTATACGCAGTGAGCGGGATGTATACGGGGTCACACTGATCGGCATCGACCCGGAGCGGGAAGTCGGTCTGTCGTTTATCGCCGACAGCGTAAATGAAGGCCGCTACCTGGAAACCGCTGCTGACAAGCAGGTGCTTGTTGGACGAAAGCTGCTGGAGCAGCTGGAGACGAAGCCGGGCCGACGCATCGTCCTGATGAGCCAGGACCCTGATAACAATATTGCAGAGCGAGGCTTTCGTATCGCCGGGGTATTCGACGCAGACCTGCAGGCAACTGAAACAGGTTATGTCTTCGCTGGCATCGACACGGTACGCAAGATGCTCAGGATGGGTGATGTCGTGTCGGAAATCTCGCTGCTCGGGACGGACTATCGCGACGTCGACGGCCTTGCTCAAGAGGTCCAGACGGTAAGCGATTACGGTGAAACGAAAACCTGGCTGCAACTGGACCCCTACATGGCATCCATGCTCAACGTCATGGACGGCTTTATTTTCATCTGGTTCGGCGTCATCTTCCTCGCGTTGTCGTTCGGCCTGGTCAATACACTGCTGATGGCGGTCTTTGAACGCACGAGGGAAATTGGACTGATCCAGGCACTGGGCATGCAGCCTGGCAGCATCCTGTTCATGGTGCTGGTCGAATCGCTCATCATGCTGCTGATCGGGCTGTTTGCAGGCAACCTGCTTTCCTGGCTGACCATACTGCCGATCAGGGATGGCATAGACATATCAGGCGTTTCCGAAGGACTGGAATGGGCAGGCATGAGCAGTACGCTGTCCCCTTCCGTACTGGCATCGGACGTGCTTCTGGCCAATTCAATCGTACTGGTACTCGGCGTTGCAGCCAGCCTGCTTCCTGCCTGGCGGGCGTCACGCAAGGTACCGGTAGAAGCCATCACAAGGGTCTGGCAATGAATACGACTAATGCAGTGACGTGCCGCAAGGTAGACAAGATATTCGAACAGGGCGAGCTTGCCGTACATGCCCTGTCGGATGTCGATCTCGAGGTGAAGAGCGGTGGCTTTGTCTGCCTGTCCGGCCCTTCCGGATCGGGCAAGACCACCCTGCTGAATATGATCGGCGGCCTTGACCGACCCAGCGACGGCGAGATTACCGTCGCCGGCCAACGGATTGATCAAATGCGCATGTCAGATCTGGCCGAGCTGCGACTGCAGCACATCGGTTTCGTGTTCCAGGCCTACAACCTGATTCCGGTATTGAGCGCACGGGAGAATGTCGAGTTTGTTATGCAACTGCAAGGCCTGCCGGCACATGAACGCAGCCAGAGAGCGCTGGCTATACTCGACCAGGTCGGCCTGAACGGCATGGAAGATCGACGCCCGGGAGAGCTGTCGGGCGGTCAGCAGCAGCGTGTAGCCGTTGCCCGCGCCATCGTCAGCAATCCGGCCCTGATACTGGCTGACGAGCCCACGGCCAACCTGGATTCCGCCACGGCTGAGAAACTGATGGAACTGATGCGCGAGCTGAATGCCCAGATTGGCACCACGTTCATCATATCCACCCACGACAAGCTCGTCATGAGTTACGCCAGGCGACTGATCAAGATGCACGACGGTGAGATCATCGACGACATTCAACAGGATGGCAGAGACGCGTAACAGCGGCCAACGGCCGCGAGGCATCCACTTAATATGAGCCGGAAAAAATTTAAGGTCGGCGGCCGCTCCTGCAGGTATTTTAAAGATTCATCATGGCCACGAGTGTTGAAGGCCATTTTCGTGGCCGGCCTCGTGCCACTGATTACAGCGCAAATGGCACAGGCCGATACGGATTACGGCGGCCACCTGAAGTATTTTTTCAACTATTCCGATTTTCCGGAACAGTCCGTATTTGCCGGCGCTGAGAATCCTTACAAAGAGCACCTCGGCAATCTGCGTCTGAAACTTGAAACGCGCACGGACAACTGGTCCGGCGAGGTCAACTACGTCCTGGATGCCCTGTATAGCAAGGATCTGGCCAGCTGCCTGATACGCGGTGCCTTTGATGCAAACGGCTGCGGCAGGCTGGGCAGTGATGCTGACCAGCTGTTCGACCTTTCGACCATCCTGTCCACCAGTGATGATCTGTTGCTCGCCCAGCGCCTGGACCGCCTGTGGGCAGGCTATGCGACGGACAACACGGTTACCCGTTTCGGCCGCCAGGCAATCAGCTGGGGTAACGGCATGGTCTACAACACCCTGGACCTGTTCAATCCCTTCCCGCCTGATGCGATAGATACCGAATATAAGAGCGGCGACGACATGCTTTACATCCAGGGGCTGTTCAATAATGGCAGCGATATCCAGGTACTCGGCATCCCGCGAAGAAACATCGATACCGGTGAACTTGAATCCCGGGAATCGGCCGTTGCAGCCAAGCTGCACTGGCTGGATGAACGCTACGAAGCCGATCTGCTGGCCGCGGTCAACTACGGCGATGCAGTCTTGGGTGCCGGCATCACCGGCGAACTGGGCGAGAATGTCGTCAACGCCAACTTGACGCTGACAGATACCGATTCAGACACAGTCTTGTCTGCGGTGATCAATTACAACTTCTCATCCGTAATCGACAACCGCAATCTGACCGGATTTATCGAGTTATTCTACAATGGCTTCGGCCTGTCCGGCAGCCGCCATACCATCGGCGACGTGGTGAACAACACGGACCTGTACTCACGGCTGCTGCGCGGCGAGCTCTACACCATTGGCCGCTATTACCTGGCCGGCAGTGTACTGGTTGAAATAACACCCTTGCTGTCACTGAATCCCATCGTGTTCATCAACCTCGGCGACGGCAGCGGCCTGTTGCAGTTTATCGGCACCTACAGCCTGGCCCAGGACCTGGATCTGCTCGCCGGCATCAACCTGCCGGCAGGTGCAGATGGGACTGAATTTGGCGGCCTGTTCACATCTGATGAAGACGGCGACTTGCTAACGCCCGCCAATTCGCTGTTTGCCAGGCTGGCCTGGTATTTTTAAACGGTAATTCGAGGTGTTCAGTGTCACGCAATCAAACCAAAACAAAATCCAGTTAACACTGAAAACACATTCCACCTCTTATAAAATACACCTGAATAAATTCTGCTGAAGACGAAGATGACAGACCAGAACTCCTCCTCACCCCGCCTCACGACCCTGCCAGTCTGGCACAAGCTTGAACAACACAAGCGCGAGATTGAATCTGTGCACATGCGCGAGTTGTTCGCCCGACAGCCGGACCGCTTCGATGCGTATTCTATCGAGTGGGAGGATCTGTTCCTCGACTATTCCAAGAACAGGATCACCACGGAAACCATGCCGCTGCTGTTTGAGCTGGCCAGGGAATGCGACCTGCATGGCGCCATCGAGCGCATGTTCAGCGGCGAAAAGATCAACAACACCGAGCACCGGGCTGTCATGCACACGGCACTGCGCAACGACCCGGATACGCCTTTCACCATTGCAGGCGGCGATGATGTGATGCCGAAGGTCAATGCCGTACTGGACCAGATGCAGGGATTCTGTGATGCCGTGCACGACGGCAGCTGGACGGGATATACCGGGAAAGCAATTACCTCCATCGTCAACATTGGTATTGGGGGATCGGACCTGGGGCCACGCATGGTTGTGCATGCCCTGAAGCACTATCGCGTCAACGACATGAGTGTCCATTTTGTCTCCAACGTCGACGACGCCGATATCGCAGAAACGCTGAAATGCATCGATCCGGAAACCACGCTGTTCATCGTCTCTTCCAAGACTTTTACCACGCAGGAAACGCTGGCTAACGCCCATACAGCGCGTGACTGGTTCCTGGCCACGATGAAAGACGAAAAAGCCATCGCCAGCCATTTCGTAGCCGTTTCGACCAACATTGCCGCCGCAACCGAGTTCGGTGTTGACGAAGCCAACATCTTCGAATTCTGGGACTGGGTGGGCGGACGCTATTCCCTGTGGTCAGCCATCGGTCTGTCCATCGCCCTGTCCAGCGGCATGGATCGCTTTCGTGAGCTGCTCGCCGGTGCCCACGCCATGGACAATCACTTCCGTGATACCCCCTTTGAACAGAATATGCCGGTTGTGCTCGGTCTGCTAGGCATCTGGTACAACGACTTTTTCAATGCCCAGACCTACGCCATCATTCCTTACGACCAGTACCTGAGCGATATGCCAGCCTATCTGCAGCAGGCCGATATGGAATCAAACGGCAAGCGGGTGACGCGGGACGGCAAGGCAGTCAATTATTCGACTGGCGCGGTGATCTGGGGAATGCCCGGCACGAACGGTCAGCATGCTTTTTTCCAGCTGCTGCACCAGGGCACACGCCTGATCCCTGCTGACTTCCTTGCTCCGGTCGAGTCACTGAACGAGATGGGAGATCACCACCGCCTGTTGATTTCAAATTTCCTTGCCCAGACGGAAGCGCTGGTGCGCGGCAAGACCGAAGAGGAAGCCCGCGAAGACCTGGAACAGGCCGACCTGTCGGAAGAAGAGATCGCCCTGCTGCTCCCGCACAAGATTTTTCCCGGCAACCAGCCGACCAACACCCTGTTCTACCAGCGCCTGACGCCCTATAACCTCGGCGCGTTGATTGCCATGTATGAACACAAGATATTCGTTCAGGGCATCATCTGGGAGTTGAATTCATTCGACCAGTGGGGGGTCGAACTGGGGAAAAAGCTGGCGACGCGCATCTACCGGGAGATACAGGACGATGTTCCTGTCACCTCGCACGGCCAGTCAACCCGGGGATTGATAAACTACTTCAAACGGCGCTATTACGACACGTCAGAGGAAAGCTGATCAAGCGCTCTTTATTCGTGGGTGAAGTCAGGATCCCAGACGTCATCACCAAGCTGGGGGACTGCGAACTGGGGATAGGTCTTGTTGTGAAGTTCAGCGAGGCAAAGCAACTCTGACATCACGGTCAGGTCGAACCCCTGCCTGTCCTTGCCGTCGTCGATAACGACCAGTTCATCGAGATAGTCGATACACTCCTGTGTACCCCATATCTCGTCTACCTTCTCCCAGATACGGGTAAACCGTTCCTTGACCACCGAATCAGGGTATTTCTCATCGAAATCTTCGGGAATATTCGATCCTGGCATGACTTGTTCTCCATCACCCATAATTCATAATCTGTTTTATATTATTAAATAGTCAGTCCGCTTATATTACACCAACAATTCGCCACCTAAAAACCGTCTATTATTCCTCTCGCAATGGACGGAAAGCAACCAATGCAAAGTATGCACGACAGCAGTAGATGGGTAGAGCTGAAACGATATTAGCTGCCCCCGTAAAGCTTGTCGAAGAAGTAGTTGGTTGCGTTGACAAAGCCTTCAACGCTGCCGCAGTCGAATCGCTTGCCATTGAACTTGTAGGCAAGAACCTTTCCTTCACCTGCCATCGTATTCAATGCATCGGTGATCTGCAGTTCGCCGCCCTTACCCGGTGGTGTGTCGCGCAGCACATCAAAAATTTCAGGGGTCAAAATGTAGCGCCCGATGATGGCAAGATTGCTGGGAGCATCCTCGGCAGCAGGCTTTTCAACCATTGCATTGACCTTGTAGACACCATTTCCCATATCCTGCGCATCTATCACACCGTATTTGTACACCTCTTCCATCGGCACTTCTTCGATCGCAATGATGCAGGCATTGTGCTGATTATAGAGATCGACCATCTGTTTCATTACCGGGTCCGGTTCACCCAGGCAAAGGTCGTCGGCGAGAATCACGCCGAATGCATCTTCGTGTCCGATCAGGGTCTCACCGGTGAGAATCGCATGACCCAGGCCTTTCATTTCTATCTGGCGGGTATATGAAAAGACGCAATGTTCAATCAGATGGCGAATGCCTCCCAGCTTGTCTTCTTTCGAGGTACCGCTGATCTGGTGCTCGAGTTCATAGCTGATGTCAAAATGATCCGCAATCGCACGTTTGCCGCGTCCGGTTACGATGGCGATGTTGTCCATGCCTGCCGCCAGTGCCTCCTCGACGCCGTACTGAATGAGGGGCTTGTCCACGATAGGCAGGACTTCCTTGGGCATTGCCTTCGTTGCAGGAAGAAACCGTGTGCCGTAACCGGCTGCAGGGAACAAACATTTACGAATCATGACGTTACTCTTATGTGTAGTTAGGGAAGCTCTGATTAATTCCCATGGGATGGGGGTTCGGGGGAAGGGTGCTGATGAGGCAACCAGTAAGCCTTTGATATAACATACCCTTCCCCCGTTAAAAAGCTTGCTGGGAGCTTTGATTTTTTCGCTTTACGAAACAATCAGAGCTCCCTTAGGTGTTTT
>JARFQC010000181.1 GCA_029287965.1 Arenicellales bacterium | reverse complement strand
AAAAGTGGCCGTCTGCGCCTCGGCGTTGTGACCACGGCGAAATACCTTGCGCCGGAGATTCTGGGTGAATTCAGTCGCCTTTACCCTGGCATCGACCTGGCGCTGAAAGTGACCAACCGCGAGCATATCATTGACCGCATGCATGCCAATGTGGACGACCTGTATATAATGGGTCACGCTTCAAATGAAGAGCTGGAGATTGAATCCTATCCCTTTGCACCTAACCCGCTGGTCTTTATTGCCCCTCGCGACCACCCGCTGGTGGGAAAGAAAAAGATACCCCTGTCAGAAATAGCCAAGGAACCCTTTATCATCCGTGAGCCGGGTTCAGGCATTCGGGATTCAACAGTCAAAACATTCAGCAAGTACAATGTTCAGCCCAGAGTACGCATGGAGCTGGGCAGCAACGAAGCTATCAAGCACGCTGTTGTCGGGGGGCTTGGCCTGGCGGTGCTTTCTTTGCATACGCTCAGCCTGGAGAGTGTCGACGGACCTGTTGCGATACTTGATGTCCAGGGGTTTCCGATCATGCGCCACTGGTATCTCGTTCATCCCAGGGGCAAAGAACTCTCCCTGGTTGCCAAGACCTTCCTGGAGTTTGCGGTACAGAACGAGCCACGCAACTATGATCGCATGGAAGTGCTGTGGCCGGGGCTCAAGCCACTGCTGAAAAAGGCGAAAAACGACAAGCCGGGCAAGCAAAAGGCCGCGAAAAAGAAACGCTAGACAAAGAAACAGATGTGTCGCCAGGGGTTAACGACGCGCACACTAAATATGTGCATTGGTACCGGGATTGATGTCTAATATTCGGTCAGCGCTTTATATGCAGCGATAAACAGCTGTTTTCGAGAGACCAGATGCAAATCTTTAACGAGATAAATACGCGAAATCTGCGTGGCGACATCTTCGGTGGCGTCACGGCCGCGGTCATAGCGCTACCGATGGCACTGGCATTTGGTGTAGCTTCCGGTGCCGGAGCTGAGGTCGGCCTGTACGGCGCCATCATGGTGGGCTTGTTCGCAGCCCTTTTCGGTGGTTCACCGACGCTTATTTCCGAGCCTACCGGGCCGATGACAGTAGTATTCACTGCGGTGATTGCAAAACTGATCGCGTCCGATCCGGTGAACGGCATGGCCATGGCCTTTACCGTGGTCATCATGGCGGGCATGTTCCAGATCTTGTTCGGTGCACTCCGGCTGGGTAAATATGTCACCCTGATGCCCTATAGCGTCGTGTCAGGATTCATGAGCGGTATCGGCATTATCCTGATTATTCTGCAAATTGGCCCATTGCTGGGTCAGCCTGCTCCTGCCGGTGGCGTAATAGGGGTACTGGAAAACATTCCATCACTTATCGCGGGCATCGAGCCGGAAGAAACCGTCCTCGCCCTGATGACGCTGGCAATACTGTTCCTGATGCCGGGCAGCATGAAGCGATATGTGCCGGCACCGCTGCTTGCACTGGTTATTGGTACTGCCGTATCTATCCTGCTGTTAAGTTCCGATGACATCCGCCGCATCGGTGAAATACCGACCGGCCTGCCGGCGTTGCAGATGCCAGTATTCAGTTTCGATCAATGGCAGGTCATGCTGCTCGATGCCATCGTCCTGGGTATGCTCGGTTGTATTGATGCCCTGCTGACTTCGGTGATTGCCGACAGCATGACAGCCCAGCAGCACAAGTCAGACAAGGAACTGATCGGGCAGGGTATCGGCAATGTAATGTCCGGCCTGTTCGGTGGCTTGCCGGGTGCGGGTGCGACGATGGGTACAGTAGTGAACATCCAGAGCGGTGCCCGAACTGCGCTCTCCGGACTGGTTCGCGCGGGCATACTCATTGTTATCGTGTTATGGGCCGCTGGACTGACAGCAGTGATACCGCTTGCTGTACTTGCTGCCATTGCCCTGAACGTGGGCATCAATATCATTGACTGGAAATTTCTCAAGCGCACACACAAATTTTCCAAGCGCGGCACGATCATCACCTATGCTGTCATCGCGCTGACTGTCTTTGTTGATCTTATCGTTGCCGTCGGCCTAGGATTGTTCGTGGCGAACGTAATGACGATCACCCGCCTGTCAGAACTGCAGGCCAACGACGTAAAGGGCGTGATCGATCCCAACGACACCGATCTCGAGCTTTCCGGTTACGAAAAAGATCTCATGGAAACCGCAGCGGGGAAGGTGCTGCTGCTTAATCTCACGGGCACGATGATATTCGGCGTCTCCCGTGCCATCACGCGTAAGAATTCGGGTATCGAAAACCGCCGAGCGTTAATCATTGATGTCAGCAATGTCGTACACCTGGGTGTATCAGCGGCACTGGCACTTGAAGAAGCGATACTCGATATGCTGAATGCCGGCAGGGATGTTTACATAGTAGGCGCGCATGGCCAGCCGCATGATCGCATGGAGAGGCTGGGTATCCTGGATAGACTTCCGCCTGAAAATATTACGAAGAAACGGACTGTAGCTCTGGAACGCGCCATTTACGGCGGCGAGGACAGTATCAGCGAAGAGGCGGAAGCAGAGTCTACCAGCGAAGAGACGACACCTCCCTCTCAGGCTTGATCTGGCAGTACACGTTAGAGGCTCGTTTCGTTAATCGCTACCGTGGTGCCCTGTCATCCAATGGCGCCGGGGTTGCAGGCCTGCTGCGCCAGCACGGGTCACTTCGTGCCAGTGGCCTGTACCAGGGTGATTACCTTGCCCACCGTCTCCTCGAACTCCCGGACCGTCATGTGTCGCGCATCATAACCGGTCCCAAACACAGCACCGCATTCAATCTGGCGTATATCGGGATAATCAGTTGATTCCAGGCTGACCGTGGTTTTGTACAACCAGGCATAGCTGGGTGATTGCGCGATGGTAAGACCTGCCGCTGAGGTTGATGCAAGCAAGTTGCCACCGTCAGGTTGGGTGCCGGCGTAGGGAATCTGCGCACGCCTGATTTTCGTTACCCGGTAGTTTCCCGGTACGATAGTCGCCTGGCTATCTGACAGGGTGTTCACTACCACTTCGCAATAGGGGTGCCATTTGTCCACGCCGCGGGTTGGTTTGCCGTACTGAATTCCGGTGCGGGCTTTTCTGGCAGGGATGGTCAGCGCTTGATTCAGTTTCAGTATGCTGCCTTCGGGCAGGCTGTAGAGGCCGGGGTTGCTGCTGGTCAGGGGCACATCGGTACATCCGATCAGTGATACAGTAATAAGTATGATCATCAGGTGCTTCATAATTTATCTCGCTATCGGTTGTGATTGATAGATTAGCATGAACCTCTTGGGTACTGACCCTTACCGGCAATCGCGGTATGGCCATACATAACAGGAAAGAGTGCCCCTCGTCATCATTAGTTCCCCATGACCAGGCCAGAACGGTATTTCAAGTGCTTAGATCAACCAGTCCAGACCGGTAGCTTTCATAAACTTGTACAAGCCGCGCTGGTGTCTGACCATCCAGCTTTTCATACCTTTCTTCGCCATGACTTTTCTACGCATTTCCAGCCATTCGGGCGTTCCCCAGCGGTACGATGTCGCTTTTAGCTGTTCGAAGATTTCCTCCAGGTCATTGCTGAGTTCAGCATCGTCAAAGAAAAATCCCATTTCGTTGTTGTACAGCCGGGAGCGATAGTCAAAGTTCGATGTACCTACAAATCCGTACTGACCACCTGTGATGTACTTGGCGTGCAGTTTGCCAAAATGCGTATTGCCACCCAGTTTGACTGAATCCAGCCTGCCGGTCTCGTAGATGAAAATCTGCGGGTGATTTATAGCCGCTTTCCACGCCTCGCTTTCAACCAGCTGCGGGTTCAGTTCACCGGACTCGATGCCCGACAACCAGGATTCGCGCAGTTCAGGTGGCAGCAGCAACCGTGGCGCCATATCCATGTCGATGATCGACTGGGCGAAAATATTGTCGCTGGTCAGCACCGAATTGGTGATGATTTCAAGGCGGGCATCCGGGTGCTCACGCATCCAGTCATGGACTGCCTGCGCACCATCGAGTACCAGCTTGCCCTCACTGTCGTAGTACTCGACCACGAACAGGTAGGGCGAAACGATTCGCAAAGGTTCACCGCGGCGTGCTGCGGCCTGGTTCTGGGCCGCCTCGGCGATCTCGAACAGGATATAGGTGATCGAGTTCGGGTTCTGTGACTTGTTTTCCCTGACATCGGTGGTCACGCGCACGTTAACCAGGTTATCCAGTTCATGAGCGAGGCGTACTTTGGAATCGCGAAATCCCTGCGTCATGTAGGCATCCATATCGGCCATTTTTTTCGCAATTTCTGGATGCTGCATGAAGAAGGCCAGGCTTTGCTGCGCCCTCGCACGCTGTTTTTTTTCGGTATCCGGGTTATTCGCCGGGTAAATACGCTTGTTGCCCTTGTTGAGAAAAACGATGCTGTAATAGACCTCGCTGACATTGCCGACCGTGACAGATTCAAGCGTAGCGTCGGTGTCCGGTCGCAGCAGAATTTCAACATCGCGGTAGGCGGTCGGGTCAGGTGAGCCGTCATTGTGAATGCCGTAGTAGGCAAGCGATACGTTGCGGCCCCCGGTCAGTACGATGGCATCAGCAGGGAAGTGGCCGTCTGTGATGAGCACCTTGTCATGCGAGCGGCGGTTGGCCCAGCTGCTCGGTTTTGACAGGGCATTGAAGATTACGGTCTGTACCCGCGCCCGCGTCGTTGTAACCTGCCCGGCATCGTTGCGCATGAAACCCGCCTCGTCAGCGCAGGTCTCCAGGGCACGCAGTTCCGAGTGGCTGGGATGCATGGAGCCAATCGAGTCGACCACGATGCGTACATCGACGCCGCGCCTGACTGCATTGCATAGGGCCCCCAGCACTGCATATCCGGCCTCATCGCGGGTGAAGATGTAATAGGCAACATCAACCGTATACTTGGCACTCTCGATCATCCACAGTTTTACCGCCAGTGACAGCAGGCCATCATCAAGGGTCGGCCCGATGATTTTGGTCCTGGCATGCTGTACGGGTGTGCGTGAGCGGGTCGCAAGATCGATCGGATCGGCAGGTAGCTTGCTTGAGTGCCTCCAGGTTCGCCTGTCGTACAGATACTGGATACGCTTGTCGTCCTTGGCATCCGGAGCTGGGCAATCGGGCCGTTCCGGTATGCCGGGATAACAGGGTACGTATGATTCGAATGGCTGTATGGCCAGCTGATAAGGGTCGTCACTGGCGTTGGCTGTGGCCAGGCCGTAAAGCATTACGGCTGCAGCCAGGATGATTGCATGCAGTAACGACACTGCTTGTGAAGGGCGTACTATGCAGTGTGCTGGGGAATTACTCATTATGCACTGATTTACTCGGCGGTGACCCTGTATTACGGTCTAGTATGCTCGACTAACACGATGACTGCCATGTCCTGTCCAGACAACATGATGACGCATTTGAAACGACAATTGTATTCCATGCAGGTGGTTTTTCTTGCCCTTGCCGTGTCGGCCTGTGCACATGTTGAGGCCCCTGCACGGCTCGGTCCTAACGCCCCGGCCACCAGCCCCTACC
>JARFQC010000106.1 GCA_029287965.1 Arenicellales bacterium | reverse complement strand
TCATGCTGGGAAATTTTGTCGCAGTCAGCATCGGGCAACTGGTTCATTTAGTCCAAATATCTTGCCTCTCAAGTGATTTATGGTATGTTGGCTGGCTCATTCAATAGAAAAATAACGATAATTTTCCACGAAAGGAATCTTCGCCAATGGTTGAATACGCGCTGAAGAATGATGAATTCAAGACTAGTCCGGATGACGCAGGTGATGCACCGCAGCGGTCACTAAAACAGAATTCAGTTCTTATCATTGATGACGAACCCGGTATCCGGAGTTTTCTCAAGAAGGGCATGGACAAGCGCTTTGGCCTGGTTGAGATTGCCGAAGATATCGATACTGCCCAGGCGCTGAGCGAGCGCTGCAATTTTGACCTGATCATCGTCGATATACGTCTGCCCGGCAGGTCGGGCGTAGAATGGGTGACCGGTCTGCGCGACCAGGGGAGTACTACAGCAGTCATCTTTATCACTGCCCATGCGAACGTTGAAACCGCCATCGATGCCCTGCGCGCCGGCGCTTCGGACTTTATTCTCAAGCCATTCCGTATGGAGCAGATACTCGCCTCCGTGGAGCGCTGCATGGAACGCCAGCAGATACAGCGGGAAAACGTCGTCCTGCGTCGCCAGGTGGACCAGTTCTATGACAGCGGCATGGTCGGTCAATGCGAGACGATGAAAAGCGTCTGCGGGGTGATCAAGCGCATCGCGCCAATGCCGACCACAGTACTGATCGATGGCGAATCAGGTACCGGCAAGGAACTGGCAGCGCGAGCCATTCACCAGTGGAGCGGGCGTGCCGGCAGTTTCGTGCCGATCAACTGTGGTGCCATTACCGCCGAACTGATGGAGAGCGAACTGTTCGGCCATGTAAAAGGTGCTTTTACCGGGGCACATCAGGCACGCGAAGGCCTGTTTACCTACGCCAACAACGGCACCCTGTTTCTCGATGAGATCGGTGAAATGCCGCTGCCGATGCAGGTCCACCTGCTGCGTGTGCTGGATGAGCATGCTATCCGGCCGGTCGGTTCAAATCGCGAAGTTCCGGTGGACGTGCGCATCATTGCCGCCACCAACCGTGATCTCAGTGTAGAGGTAGAGAAAGGCACCTTCAGGCAGGACCTGTTTTATCGACTTAACGTTGTCACAGTGCGCATGCCGGCCCTGCGTGAGCGCATGGAGGATATACCCGACCTGGTTGAGTTTTTCATGCAAAACCTGTCAACCGACATGGGTGTCACGCCCCACAACATGGGGGACTCTGAACTTCATCAATTACGCAGTTATGACTGGCCGGGTAATGTGCGTGAGTTGAAGAACGTCATCGAGCGCTGCCTGCTGCTCGACCAGAGTCCCGATCAGTGCCTGCACGGCCTCGGTGCAGAGGGTGCCGGCGAGATGCCGGACGAGGGCAGGCAACTGCTGCTGGCAGATGTTGAAAAACGTCACATCCTTAACGTGCTGGAAATGGAAAACGGCAACAAGTCCGCTGCGGCCAGGCTGCTCGGCGTGTCACGCAAGACCCTGGAACGCAAGGTGCAGGCATGGAGTGCGGCGAAGCAGGATTGATGTAAATGAGCCTCACCGAACGTATCAGTTCGGCCGTTCAGGGAACGGTACGCTACAAGCTCCTGGTACTGGTGCTGTTCCCGATCCTGCTGGTCATGCCCGTGACTTTGGCAATCGCCGTCTACTGGGGTATCAACTTTACCTACGACCAGTTTTTCATCAAGGTCAGTACCGATCTCAGCGTCGCCAACGATGTATTCAGGCGCAAGCAGCAGGACTACCTGGATACGCTGGGTACACTGGCTGAGTCGTACGCCTTCAGGACGGCGCTCGAAGTGAATAACGATGCCGGCATACGGGATCAGCTGAAAGCCGTAAAGTCATCTGCCGGGTTCTCATACCTCAATGTCATTGACCGCAGAAGTCTATCTGCGAACGAGGATGATGCCGATGGCCCGAGCTGGCGTTCATCGTCATCCCTGCTAAAGGCCTTACAGGGGCAAGCTGCTGTGGGAATTGAAATATTCAGCGCCGATGATCTGCGTAAAGAGAGTGAGACCCTCGCCAATTTTGTAGAACTACCCCTGGTCGAAACACCCAGGGCGAGGCCATCCAGTCGTGCTCTGGAAGATCGCGCGATGATGATCCGTGCGTTAAGCCCGGTCATCAACTCACGTGGAGAGACCGTTGCGATACTCGATGGCGGTGTGCTGCTCAATTATAACTTTGATTTCGTCGATGCCATTCGTGACCTCGTGTACGGCCCCGGTAGCCTGCCGGAAGATAGCATTGGCACCGTTACCGTATTCCTCGACGACGTACGCATTTCAACCAATGTTCCACGCAAACCGGGCGAGCGTGCGCTCGGTACGCGAGTGTCGGATGAAGTGCGCACCGAGGTGCTGGATGAAGGCCGGACATGGATTGACAGGGCGTTTGTCGTAAACGACTGGTACATCTCCTCATATGAGCCCATTCTCGACATCGACGGCCATAGGGTTGGCATGTTGTACGCAGGATTCCTGGAAAGTCCGTTTCGCGACGCCCTGTGGAAAGCCTTGCTCGTACTCGTACTCGTATTTCTGCTGCTGATGGTGTTTTCTACTATGGTTGCCATCCGTGGAGCGAAATCGATTTTCAAGCCTGTTGAAACGATGAGCAACGTGGTACATGCCACACGTGAAGGCAGGTCGGTACGCATCGGGAAAGTCACATCGCGTGATGAAATCGGCGAGCTGGCTCGCGAATTCGATGCCATGCTCGACCTGCTGCACGAGCGCAACGGGAAGATACTTGCCGCATCCGACGAGCTTGAGAACAAGGTCTTGGAGAGGACGGCGGAACTGCAGTCCAGAAACGAGGACCTGCAACGTACCATCAACCTGTTACAGGAAACCCGTCAGCAGCTTGTCATTGCCGAGAAGCTGGCTGCGCTGGGACAACTGACTGCCGGTGTAGCGCACGAGATTAATAATCCAACCGCCGTCATGCTTGGCAACCTCGACGTGCTAATCGATGAACTGGGTACGGATATCAAGCCCGTGCAGCACGAAATAGATCTGATCATTGAGCAGGTCTATCGTATCAGGGACATCATCAACAACCTGCTGCAATACGCGCGGCCGGTTGAATACGCCGGCTTCCTCGGCGAAGTCGACGTCAACGAAGTCGTCCAACACACACTGAAGCTGATCAGGCACTACCAGGAGAAGTCCCGCTTCGATCTGCAGCTGGAAAAGAAAGCCGACAGGCTTATCAAGATCAATCAGCAGGAGTT
>JARFQC010000090.1 GCA_029287965.1 Arenicellales bacterium | reverse complement strand
GCTTCGGCAGGATACTCGTAATCCTCCAGGTCACCGGACAGGTAGCTTGAGTAGGAGGACATATCGAAGTGCCCATGCCCGGACAGATTGAAAAGGATCGTCTTGGGCTCGCCACTTTCCTTGCAGCGCAGCGCTTCGTCGATCGCACCACGGATGGCATGGCATGACTCCGGCGCAGGAATGATACCCATCGCCTTGGCAAAAGTGACGCCTGCTTCAAATGTTGCCAATTGCGGCACCGCTACGGCTTCTACCAGACCATCGTTATAAAGCTGTGAGATAAGCACCGAGTCACCGTGGTAGCGCAGACCGCCTGCATGGATGCCGGGCGGGACGAAATCATGACCCAGTGTGTACATCTTCATCATCGGCGTCATACCTGCCGTATCGCCGTAGTCATATGTGAAATGACCACGTGTCAGCGTGGGACAGGAACTGGGTTCTACCGCCACCAGACTCACGTCCTTGCCTGCTGCCTTGTCGGCAAAGAACGGGAAAGCAATACCGCCGAAACATGATCCCCCGCCACATGGGGAGAACACGACATCCGGGTATTCGCCTACCATCTCCAACTGTTTCTTGGCCTCTTGTCCGATTACCGTTTGATGCAGCAGAACATGATTGAGCACCGATCCAAGCGCATAGTTCGTATCCTCACGCCCGGCCGCCTCTTCTACCGCCTCTGAAATTGCAATACCCAGCGAGCCAGGCGAATCGGGATCATCAGCAAGTATATTTCGTCCGGATTGGGTCATATCTGTCGGGCTGGGATAGACTTCGGCGCCCCATGTTTCCATCATGGCCCGGCGATAAGGTTTCTGCT
This sequence comes from Arenicellales bacterium, assembly GCA_029287965.1. GTDB lineage: Bacteria > Pseudomonadota > Gammaproteobacteria > BMS3Bbin11 > BMS3Bbin11 > JARFQC01. The sequence continues at coordinate 3,336 of JARFQC010000090.1, read as the reverse complement.
CGTAGCTCACCCTGACCATGTAAACACGCACATCGATGTCAAACATCTGGCCGACCAGGGCCAGTGATGAACCCCACTGTCCGGCGCCGGTTTCGGTCGTCAGCCGCTTGATGCCCGCCTGCTTGTTGTACCAGACCTGCGGCAAAGCTGTGTTGGGCTTGTGTGAACCTGTCGGGCTGACGCCTTCGTACTTAAAAAATATCTTGGCCGGTGTGCCCAGCATTTGCTCTAGTCTATGGGCACGAAACAAGGGAGAAGGTCGCCACAAGCGATAAATTTCCCGTACCTCGTCCGGGATATCGATCCAGCGCTCCCCGGAGACTTCCTGCTCGATCAGCGCCATCGGGAAAATTGCGGCCAGGGCGTCCGGCCCTATCGGCTGTCCATCGGGCCCCAGCGGCGGTGCCGGCTTGTTGGGCATGTCGGCGACGACGTTGTACCACTGTTTCGGTATCTCGGATTCTTCGAGCAGTATCTTTGTTTGAGTCATTGTTCCTCCCTCGTGATCTTATGATGCTTCTATTTTATATGGTCGTTGTGGGAGCGATAGTCTATCGCGATGAGCCATCGCTCCCACCGCAATCAAAGAGACGCTCCCTGTCTCTAACTGCGCCGCAACTTAACCTTCCGTGTAACTATCCCAAAAACAGCTGGTATGCCGGGTTGTCGGTCTCTTCTACATACTTGTAGCCCAGGTCTTTCAGAAATTTCGTAAACGCACCGCGCTCATTCGGCGGCACCTGCATGCCGACCAGCACGCGACCGAAGTCGGCGCCGTGATTGCGGTAATGAAACAGGCTGATGTTCCACGATTTGCCCATCTTGTTCAGGAATTCGAGCAACGCGCCCGGCCGTTCCGGGAAGCGGAACCGGAATACGCGTTCATGCACGGCATCAGGAGCATGGCCACCCACCAGGTGGCGCACGTGCAGCTTGGCCATTTCGTTGTCGGTCATATCAATGGCGCCGTAGCCCTGGTCGTGCAGCTTGTTCATCAGGGATGCCAGCTCTTCAGGACTGCCGACCTGCAGGCCAACGTAAACATGCGCTTCGTCGGGCGACCGGAAACGGTAGTTGAACTCGGTGATGCCGCGCTTGCCAATGATGGAACAGAACTTGCGAAAGCTGCCCGGTTTCTCCGGGATGGTGACGATGATGATAGCCTCGCGGCGCTCACCGATCTCGGCACGCTCGGAAACGTAGCGCAGCCGATCGAAATTCATGTTTGCACCGGACGTGATCGCTACGAGATCCAGGCCCTCCGGTTTATTGGCCGCGACGTACTTTTTCATACCGGCGACGGCCAGTGCACCGGCCGGTTCCATGATCGAGCGGGTGTCCTCGAAGACATCCTTGATGGCGGCGCAGATTTCATCTGTGCTGACCGTGACGATCTCATCGACGAACTCACGCACCAGTTTGAACGTCTCCGAACCGACCTGCTTGACGGCGACACCATCGGCAAAAATACCGACTTCCTTGAGTCGCACACGTTTATTCGCTTCGACCGAACGCACCATCGCATCGGCATCGTCCGGCTCCACGCCGATGACCTTGATGTTGGGACACAGCATCTTGATGTAGACGGCGATGCCGGCGATCAGTCCGCCGCCACCGATGGGCACGAAGATCATGTCCGGTGCTGACGGGTGCTGCTTGAGTATCTCGAGACCGATGGTGCCCTGCCCGGCGATGATGTCCGGGTCGTCGTAGGGATGGATGAAGGTGTTGCCCTGCTCCTTGCAGAATTCGACCGCTGCCTGGTAGGCATCATCGTAGCTGTCACCGACCAGCCGGACCCTGGCGCCGTAGCTGCGTACTGCCTGTACCTTGATGTTCGGTGTGGTCTCGGGCATGAAGATGGTTGCATCGACCCCGAGCTTATGCGCCGACATGGCGACGCCCTGGGCATGATTGCCGGCCGAAGCGGCGACAATGCCTTTTTTTAGCTCGTCAGCAGGCAGATTGACCATCTTGTTGTAGGCGCCACGCAGCTTGAAGGAAAAGACCGGCTGTAGATCTTCCCGCTTGAACAACACGCGGTTACCCAGGCGCTGGCTCAGGTTTTTTGCTTCCTCGAGCGGCGTCTCGCGCGCCACGTCATAGATCTGCGCGGTGAGTATTTTCCGCAAGTAGCGTTCGGGAAGAGTCAGTTTGCTGTTGGGTTTACATTTCATTGCGGGATGCTGGTATGAGTTCGTTGGGAGTAGATGTGATGAAAATTGCTATATAAACACCCGCACGATCAGGTTATCCTAATCGGTTAATGACACGAAGATAGTAACAGAAATCAGGAGAACCTGAATGACTCAGGATGAATTGAAAAAGGCTGTTGCAGAGGCAGCACTCGAATACGTCGAATCCGGAATGATAGTAGGCGTCGGCACCGGATCGACCGCCAATTTTTTTATCGATGGCCTCGCGGGAATGAAAGGCAAAATAGATGGCACGGTGGCCAGTTCGGAAGCCTCGGCCGATCGTTTACGTGGCCATGGCATCGAGGTCATGGACCTCAACCAGACCGGCGACCTGCAGCTCTACGTTGATGGCGCCGACGAGTCAACTCGTCACCTGCACCTGATCAAAGGTGGCGGCGGGGCGCTGACACGGGAAAAAATCGTTGCCGCAGCGAGCGAAAAGTTTGTCTGCATCGCGGATGAATCAAAGCTGGTCGACACCCTTGGTGCCTTCCCGCTGCCGGTCGAAGTGATCCCCATGGCGCGCAGCTATGTTGCACGCGAAATCGTCAAGCTGGGTGGTCAGCCAGTACTGCGTGAAGGCTTCACGACCGATAACGGCAATGTCATCCTGGACATCCAGAACATGACCATACTCGACCCCGTCGAGCTGGAAACTGCTTTGAATCACATCACCGGCGTGGTCACCAATGGCCTGTTTGCACGGCGTGGTGCGAATGTATTGCTGCTGGGGACGGAAAGTGGAGTGGAGGTTCTCAAGTAAGCTTGCAGTAAAAAAAACGCGGCGGGGCCGCCGCTCCTACAAGTTAATATTGGAATGTAGGAGCGGCGGCCTCGCCGCGATGAGGTTTTCCCCTGGCTAAGTCTTACCTATTTCGCCAGCGTCCCCAGACTATCCTTGATCGCACCCGGTGAAGACATGATGCTGCCGAAGGTCCCCATCGTCAGGTCCGGGAATGACAGCGCGATGCGGAACTTGCCGGCCAGGCTGTAGACATTGTTGCCGGATACCAGCACTGCGTATGGCAGGTGTGCGGTATGTTTCATCTCAGCCTTATCGACACGCTCCATGACGTAGCTGTCTGCGCCCTCGCCCTGCGAGATACCGACGCCGATCAGGGTTTCATCCTTGCCGGGC
>JARFQC010000086.1 GCA_029287965.1 Arenicellales bacterium | reverse complement strand
GTATTAACTCGTTTTTCAGTCAATTTTACTTTCATTTCACCCTCCCACCTGGACTTAATTATAAAAAAGTCCTCATTAAGTCCATGATCCGTAACCCTTCAGCATACTTCTATACACCCTGCATGCTTAAGTATACATAATTATTGCAGCAATATCATAATGTTAAAGCTTACACAGATGTAGATTAAGGTATATCACCGTATATGGAGATTAAGAACAACAACGCCTTCATAATGCTGGGGTCGGTGGTTCAAGTCCACCCGTAGCTACCATGCATATAAAAGCCGCTCGCAAGGAGCGGCTTTTTTGTTTCAGCTGACACCTGAATTCACCCGTCTCGCTTAGCTTTCAGATAACGGCATCGCTTAATGATTATCCCTTCAGCTTCTTGAACACCCTCGTCAGTACACCCTGTTGCGGGGTACTGTCTGTGCGGCTGGATGCGTCACGTTCACGCTTCAATGCGGCGATCTCCTGAACAAGCTTCTCTTTCTCCCACTGCCACTCATTGTTCAACTGCTGCAGCTCGGCGCGCACGATCTCGTATTCCTCTGAATGCGGCCAGTCCATCTCGACGATCAACTGCAGCTGCTTGCCACCAGTCGGTAGCGATACCTCAAACCAGGGGTCGTCGTTGTTCGCAACGAACACCGCCCGTGAACTGCCGCCATGTAAAGTGAGCCCATGCATTTTTGCAGACTGAGCGAGTTTCACGCCGCTGTCGAGGCTGAGTAGTGTTTGCTCGTCCGCGCCATCATCAGTGGAGATGACGCGCAGGGAATAAATATGGAAATACCCTTCACGCTCAGCCGGGTCAAACCTGACACGGCTATTGGCAGGCAGGCTTACCGGCAGGTTGAAGACGACCTCTTGCCGTTCAGCACCCAGTGCAGCCGTAGTGATGAGGCTGCTGCCTTCGCTAAAGGCATGACCCTGTTCGGCCCAGTACACACGCGGATGATATGTCGCAAGCCCGCTCCGGTTGGATGAAAGTCCGGCATTGAGACTTAGCGTCAGGTCACGTTGTGTATACAGACCTATTTTCTGCTGGATGTTTTCCTCAAACGCGATGTAATCAGGCAGGTGCTTTTCCAGCTCCAGCCCTAAACGAGAAAAGCATTCGAGAAGAAAATCATGGGTGCTGTGAAACTTTTCTTTCTTGAACAGCGGCATGAAATAGCTGCTGTTGCTGAAGACAAACCAGAACAGGCCACGGAAAAGCACGTACTCGGGTGCAACCACTTCATCGAGCTTCCATTCCCTGTCGAATGACTGGTAATCGCCCTGGTCGTCAACAACGATATTGAATGGCAGCACATCGAAAATATCCCGGGCTGCTTCATTGTTATGTGCATAGTCCTTCAGATAATCATGGTAGCGACGGAATAATGGAACCAGTCGATCCATGTCCTGCCAGATCATCAGGGTGTTGAGCCATGTCTCAGACAATAATTCACCCTGTATATAGTCTTCATCCATACACAGTTGCTGAATACCGGAAATGTCCTCTGCCCCGGATGCCGCAAGACGCTGTTTCGTTACTTTTAATGCACCCCGGCGTTTACTGGTAACGGTTCTGTATGCCAGTTTTCGTTGCTGACCCGAGACATGAACGAAGTCATTACAGGCAATACGGTCTATGTTTCCAGCATGCCTGCCCGCTACGATCAGGTATGAATTCGCAAAATTCAGCAGCGATCCGCCTTGCTGAAATGCCTTCCAGAATATGTTCTCGTCAACAGGGCTGCTGAAGTCATGCAGATAATCACGTGATGTAAGTCCACGCAGATGAGAGGCAGCCTGCGGTTGATCAAGAAATCCCTCATGCATGACAACGGTTGGAATTTTGTAGTCAGGGAACGGTGCATAGAATTCACGCTCGGGAAACCCCGCACTATCGAGAATTCCCTGCCAATCATCATGATCGAAGGTACGTATGCCGGCACTATCCGGATACTCGTGCAGCCCAATATAGGGCACGGCATAGTGATCCTCTGTTGCACCGAGCAGATACTTAAGGCCAAGCCGGTTTTCGATTGCGGTAATCATCACGCCTACAGGCTTCAGGCTCTTGCCGATCGCCGTCAGGACTTCATGCACAGCGGCAAAGTCGTCCTCTGCATCCGGGCAGAAGCGCTTTGCATACTCCAGGACGCCAATCAGGAAAATTGCATCGTATTCACCGTCCGGCAGGGACAGGTCGTTGTAGTTGGCATTGACGATATTCACATTGTCGAGGTCCCGGCAACGCGAATGGGCAATCTGTGCGCGCCGGGTGCTGCCTTCAATGGCGTCGACCTGCATGCCCTGCTCACCCAGGTAGCGGCTGATGGCACCGCAGCCGCAACCGAGTTCGAGCACACGCTGCATGCCCGACAGATCCAATGCTCGCAGCAGCGTTGCCCGCCTGGAGGTAAAGTGATACTCGGATGGCCAGTCACGGATTCGCGACTCAAGCTCGGCTGATGTAGAGCTGGTATCCGATGCGTTGGCAATCACGTCATAAACGTAATGTTCCGCGTCATCGCCGTCCGAGTAGGCAAACGGCTGCTGCCCGGTTCCCGGCACTATCCACAGTCCTCCGTCGCTCTGTTCGAGCTGGTTTTCTGTTAGCAATCTGGATAGTGTGCGCAACATAATTATCTGTGAGACGATACCACAATATGATATTAACGCGGCTTCAAAAGGAGCACACATGACCAGCGAATTGCGCGAAATCCGCATCAATCCAATCGTACCTAGTGAGTCCGTTCTTATCGCTACGGCTCGCGGTTCACGCCCGAAAAAAGCCGAGGAACTCGCACCCAGAGATTCGCGTGCCCATGTCGAAACCTGTCCGTTCTGTACCGGCAACGAGGAAAAAACGCCGCCGACCATCCTGGCCCGGCCGGATGAACAGGACTGGGCAATACGCATCGTCGAAAACCTCTACCCGGTGCTGGGTGACGACCGGTCCCAGCAGGACCTGAACCTGGGTCTGCAGCAGACCATAGACGGCTATGGACGCCACGAAGTCATCATCGATAATCCTAACCACGGCATCGCGCTGCACGAGATGACCGAGGAACATCTTGCGATGTTGTTCTGTACCTACCGGCGGCGCATGTCGGAACTCTATGACTCGGACGACCGGCTGCGTTATGTGCTGGTATTCAAGAATTTCGGTCCGGCGGCGGGTGCCAGCATCCCGCATACCCATTCGCAGATTGTTGCCCTCCCGGTTGTACCGGATAACGTTCAGGCGGAAGTCGACCACAGTCACCGTTATTACGAAAAGCACCACAACTGCGTGTTCTGTGCATTGATCGATGAAGCACTGACTTTCGAAACACGCATCTATGATCGGGAATCAGGAGAAATCCGCCGCAAGATCGATGTGGGCCAGTACGTAATCGAACGGGGTGAGAAGTTCATCGCCATCAAGCCGTTTGCGAGTCGCTATGAATGGGAAATTCACATCCTGCCGTTATCTCACCAGGCAGATTTCATGACCGTGTCTGAGGAAGACATGGCCGACTTTTCACGGGTGCTGAAACGCACCATGGCCAGGCTTGATGCAGTACTCGGCGGCGTCCAGTACAACTACTTCCTGCATTCCGTGCCGCATGACCGGGACATGCAGACCAATACGGCCAGCTACCACTGGCACCTGGAAATCACTCCGCGCACATCAATCCCGACCGGATTCGAACTGGGCTCCGGTCTGTTCGTCAACACCATCAGCCCGGAAGATGCTGCAGAACAACTGCGCAATGCCGACATCTAGGGAACATCTGTAAGTCGCTTTGCGACTCATCCAGATATTCCCGCGAGTTTATCTACGGGGGACAAGCTGTTAGTTCAATGGCTTACGGGCCACATATTAAAGACCATTCCCCCGAACCCTCATCCCATGGACTTGTTCAGAGTTTCCTAGCCAGTGCTCAGATGTTGTTGCACATTCCCTTGAGCACCATGTCGGTGTGGCTGACAATACCGACCACCTTGCCGTCTTCAACGACCGGTGCACGCGACAGGCCCAACCGCTCAAACAAACGGGCACAGTAACGGATGTCCATGTCCGGATCGATGGTGACGACTGGCTTGGTCATGACCTCGTAGATGTTGACGCGCTCAGGCGCGCGGTCTACCGCCAGCACCTTCCTGGCAATATCCGAGATCAGCACCATGCCATACTCGTCATGGTCATTGCGTTTCTCTACTACCAGTGACTTCGTTTCGACATGTTTCATCGTGCTAAGTGCATCCTTGACGGTCAACATTCCATCCACCATGTCGAAGTTTTTCTTCATCACTTCCCTGACGCTTACACGCTGTAAATCTGTCATATCTGTTCCTCCACACTATCTGATAACTTCTCAATCTGTTTAACGACCCCGACGGCATCCTCGACATCGATCTGCAATGCAATACCGGTTCCGGGCGAGCGATCGAATTCCGCCACGTCTGCAATATGCTCGAGGATGTGCCGACTCATGTGTTCCTCGACGAGGAACAGCAACACGTCTCGCTGTGTCTCCAGTGACAGGCCGAAGAATGTCTTGCTCTCTTCGAGCCCCTCACCGCGTGCATTGCTGATGACCGTCGCGCCTGTCGCACCTGCTTTACGGGCGGCATCCATCACTTCATCGGACTTGTCGTCCTCTACCAGTGCAATGATCAGTTTGAAATGCATGTGTGGCCTCCTGTTAATTTACTGTGGTGGCGCCTGCCGGCGTTTATGTCCACGGGAACGGAATTCGGACAGTTGGGCATATGCCATCACCGAGATAATCGGGAACAGACAGGCAAAGGCGATCAGGCCGAAGCCATCCAGTAACGGGCTGCGCCCGGGTATGGTATCTGCCAGCCCAAGCCCCAGTGCCGCAACCAGCGGCACGGTAACTGTTGACGTGGTCACTCCGCCCGAATCGTATGCAAGCGGGACAATCGCCCGTGGTGCGAACCATGTCTGAATAATGACAATGACGTAGCAGGCAATGATGTAGTAGTGCAATGGTGTACCGGTCACGATGCGATAGGTACCCAGTGCTATGCCTATGGCCACCCCGATGGCTGCCGCGATGCGCAGCCCCCATTTGCTGATGGCCCCGGCAGAAATCTCTTCGGCCTTGATTGCCACCGCCAGCAGCGATGGTTCTGCAATTGCGGTCGAGAAGCCGATCGCAAGCGCAAACAGGTATACCCAGTAGTAATCTGTCCATGTCAGGGCATCTGCCGTTGCGCCTGCTAAGCCGGTAATGAATTCAGGATTACTCAGCTGCTGTGCCATCAGCTTGCCAAGCGGGAACAGCGCTTTTTCCAGGCCAAGCAGGAACAGCGCCAGGCCGAGCAGTACGTAGACGAATCCAGTAATGATGCGTTTCAGGTTCGGCACCCGTTTACGCAGGAAGAACACCTGGAAAAGGAACAGGATCGCGATGATGGGCATGACATCGCGCAGCGTTTCGCCGAAGACCTCGATAAATTCGTGCAGCAGTCCGATCATACGATGATCCCGAATATCAGCACGAAAATGATCGGTGTCAGTGAAGCAAACGCGATCAGGCCGAAGCCGTCCAGCATCGGGTTACGGCCCTTGATGGATGATGCCAGCCCGACACCCAGCGCCGTCACCAGCGGCACGGTGATGGTAGATGTCGTCACACCACCGGAATCGTAGGCAATACCGATGATGCTGCGAGGTGCAAAGGCCGTCATGACGACCACCAGGAGATAGCCCACCATGATCATGTACTGTATGGGCCAGCCCTTGAGGATGCGCAGCACCCCCAGCACGATGGCAACACCCACGGACAGCGCCACGGTATAACGCAGCCCGAGGGCATAATTCTCCATGGCCTCTTCGGTGTTGACGATCACTCCGCCCGCTGCGGCCATCTCGGCAGCCTCTTCGGCAACCGCAATCAGCGCCGGTTCGGCGATAGTGGTGCCGAACCCCAACGCGAAGGCAAAGGCGAACAATGCCGTGGCGCTGCCCTTTTTCGCGAACGCATGCGCCATGCTTTCACCGATCGGGAACAGACCCATTTCGAGTCCGAAGACGAAGAAGGTCAGACCGATGATGACGAAGCCTACGCCGATAACCAGGTCGAAAAATCCATCGATAGGCTGCTGCAGTACAAGTAGCTGGAAAAAAGCCACGACGGTAAATATGGGCAACAGGTTCCTCAGGCTGTCGAGGATGGAATGCGAAAAAGATCTGACAAAGTCCCGGATCGATCCCGACACCTCGCTGCTTTCTTTTATCGAACTCACACGGTACTCCTGTGCGCTGGCATGATCGGTTGTCTATTTCAGGTGATAATCCTGACCATTGCTACGTGCGGTATGCCTGCTTCCATGTACGGCCCTCCCCTGGTCGTGAACTGGTGGCGTAAATAAAAGCCGACGGCCTGTTGCTGCGCAGACAGCTTAACCCGCTTGTGCCCCTGCCGGCGAGCCTCATCTAGCAGGCAAGACATCATCGCATCACCGATGCCGCGCCCCCGCCATTCGCTGAGAACAGCCATGCGGCCAATACTGCCATTCGGCAACAGGCGCCCTGTACCTACCGGCGTCCCGTCATCACTGACGGCAAGCACATGTGTGCCGGCAGCATCTGAGTCGTCCCATTCCAGTGCTGCGGGTACACCCTGTTCCTGGACAAAAACGGTACTGCGCACCTGTTGCATCGCGTCACTGCCTGACTGCCAGTCAACAAGCGATGCGGTATATCCAGGTGTCACTGCTCGGCCTGGATTCGCCTCAGCACCGGTACATCAAGGTCAGCCTTGTCAGCAATCTGAATCGCACGGGCCAGTCTTGCCGGCGCCGAACGCCCGGTGCATTTATGCAGAGGATCACCGTCGAAGGCTGTCAGCATGGCATCG
>JARFQC010000038.1 GCA_029287965.1 Arenicellales bacterium | reverse complement strand
GCCCATCCCACTAGAGGAATCGCCCGGGTACACAATGATCGATGAATCCGCCTTTTCCCAGGGAGACCAGGCCGGCCACTTGTCGAGGTCGCCGACGAATTCATGCACCTGGCTTCTGTCGCCGTTGATCACGATGCTTCTACTGACGGTGTAGTCCGTCGGCAACACGAAGCTTCCGATGACGAATAATGCGATGAGGATGATTATTATCTTTATAAATTTCATGATTCCTCCTTATTTAACTCATTATTTATCAACTTCGCGGTTATTTCTATCCTGTTTTTGCTCGTTTAACGAATCCTGCCTGTCCAGTTCACTGACGATACCGCGAAAGATGCTGACCTCTTCTTCACTGATACCACTGCGATAGAAGAATCGCATCAGTTTGCGCATCAGCGTGGGCGCCCTGTGAGGCGGCATGAAATGCACTTTGAGCAGTACTTCTTCAAGATGAGTAAACATCCGCTCCAGGTTCTCCTTGCTGGCCGGCAGATCAGAGATATCCATGCTCTCATCATCCTGCACTGCACCCTGGGCAGTGAGAACTGCGAGCCGTATTTCATAAGCGAGCACTTGCACGGCACAGGCAAGATTGAGTGATGAAAATTCGGGGTTGGCCGGCAGGGTGACCATCTTGTGGCAGTGATCGAGTTCATGGTTGTTCAGGCCGCTGCTTTCCCGCCCAAAGACCAACGCGACCGGTGCTGTCGAAGCGAGGGAAGTCAGTTCTGCGGCAGCCTGCGGTGCATCCAGCTGAGGCCATTCGATTGTACGGCTACGCGCCGTCGCGGCAACCACCAGGCGACAGTCGCTGATGGCCTCTGCCAGGGTCTCGCAGACAACGGCGTTTTCGAGTACATCGGTCGCCCCCGAGGCACGCGCCACCGCGGCGGAATCAGGAAAGCTTTCCGGTGTAACCAGGTAAAGCGATTCGAGCTGCATGTTTTTCATCGCCCGGGCTGCGCCACCGATATTTCCCGGATGACTGGTTTCCACCAGCACGATGCGAATATTCATCCACGGGAATGGAGAAGAACTGTTAGAATCTGCGCTTTGTTTCATGGTCTATTTCACTAAGTCAGGCCGACGCGAACTGTAGCAAAACAGTTGCCAACCGCCTATCCCGGGTCAAAATCTATGCAGCATCCACTCGTCAACACCGCCGTCAAGGCCGCGCGCCGTGCCGGCCAGGTCATCTCCCGCCACTATCAGCAACTGGATCGTCTGACCGTCAAAGCAAAAGGCCATGCCGATTTCGTTTCAGAAGTCGACCGGCAGGCTGAAGAAGAAATCATATACATGATCAAGGACGCCTATCCTGATCATGCCATCTTTGCCGAAGAAAGCGGCAAGAGCAGCGGCAATGAATTCGAGTGGATTATCGATCCGCTGGACGGTACCACGAACTTCCTCCATGGGCTGCCGCAATTTGCCGTGTCCATCGCGGTACGGGAGAAAGGAGTTCTGGAACACGCCGTGATCTATGATCCCATCAAGGATGAGTTGTTTACCGCATCCAGGGGTCAGGGCGCACAACTCAACGACCACAGGATTCGTGTCAGCAACACAGACTCAATGGCCTATGCCCTGCTCGGCACGGGGTTCCCCTACAAGGACACGCGCAACCTGGCGCTGTGGACCGACTGTTTTCACAAGCTCATGCCCTCTGTCAGCGGCGTCCGCCGGGCAGGCTCTGCTGCGCTCGATCTCGCCTACGTTGCCGCCGGACGCCTCGACGGGTTCTGGGAATTCGATCTCAACGCATGGGACATCGCGGCGGGCTGCCTGTTGATACAGGAAGCGGGCGGCATGGTATCGGAAGTCGACGGCGGCCGGGCGTTTCTCGAATCAGGCGATGTGCTGGCCGGTAATTCAGCCGTGTACCGGGTCATGCTTCGTCAGCTCGCACCCATCGTGCACAAGTATGCGGCCATGGAAGAAAAGACCGCAGGCTAATCAAACCGTGATCGCCATGGCATGACCTCAGACGTGAAACACACCCCGATGATGCAGCAATATCTGCGCATCAAGGGCGAGCACCCGGACATCCTGGTGTTCTATCGCATGGGGGATTTTTACGAACTGTTCTTCGATGATGCGCGCCGGGCAGCAGCGCTGCTCGACATCACGCTCACGGAACGCGGCAAATCAGCAGGCCAGCCCATCCCCATGGCGGGCATTCCCTACCATGCGGCAGACCAGTATCTCGCTCGCCTGACACGACAGGGTGAATCCGTCGCGATCTGCGAACAGATCGGCGACCCGGCCACCAGCAAGGGGCCGGTTGAGCGCAAGGTCGTTCGCATCATTACACCCGGCACGCTGACGGAAGAGAGTCTGCTGGATGAGAAGCAGGAAAACCTGCTGATGGCAATTCACGAAGCCGACGGCGTATACGGTATGGCCTGGCTGGAATTGTCTTCCGGCCGATTCCATGCCAAGCAGGTGCCTGATGACATGAACCTCCGTGCCGAGGTGCGCCGCTTGCAGCCGGCTGAAATGCTGTGCGCGGAATCTGCGCGCCATGATCTCGACGCGACGCTGGCCGGGCACAATGCCTGCCACGCTTTGCCGGTCTGGCAGTTCAACCCAGCCTCAGCCAGCGATGCGCTCACACAGCATTTCCGGGTAAAAAGCCTGCAGGCCTTCGATATGGCGGATCAGCCGCTCGCGCAAATCTGCGCAGGCGTCGTCATTCAGTACGCTCATGACACGCAGGGCGATAATCTGCAGCACGTCAACGGACTCCTGTGCGAACGCTATGGCGACCACGTCATCGTTGATGCTGCTTCCCGGCGCAACCTGGAAATTGATATGAACCTGCAGGGCAGCCGGGAACATACCCTGCTGGCCGCACTTGATACCTGCACCACTGCAATGGGCTCGAGACTGCTGCGACGCTGGTTGTCCAGCCCGCTGCGTGACACCCTGGTCCTACGGGAAAGGCATGGCGCGATTGAAGCGGTGCTGAACGGCATCGATCCCGATCTGCCGAGAAGCGTGCTGCGCTATATCGGTGACATGGAACGCATCCTGCCGCGCATTGCGCTGAAGACTGCCCGCCCGCGCGACCTGGCCTCGCTGCGCAACGCCCTGCTCCAGCTGCCGGCCCTTGCAGATGCGCTCGCTTCTGCCGGATCACCTCTCATCGAACGCCTGCTGACTGAAACAGCAGAGTATCCTCAACTCGCGGAACTGCTGGAATCCGCTATCAAGGAAGATCCGCCTGCGCTGATCCGTGATGGCGGCGTGATACGGCGCGGCTACAACAGCGACCTGGATGAACTGCTGGCAATAAAGGAAAACGCGGGCGACTACCTGCTCGAACTGGAAGCCCGCGAACGCGAGCGCACGGGCGTCAGTAGTCTGAAGGTCAAATACAACCGCGTGCACGGCTATTACATTGAGATAAGTCGGGCCCAGGCTGCCCAGGTACCGGACGACTACACCCGCAGGCAGACTCTCAAGAATGCCGAGCGCTTTATTACCCCGGAACTTAAATCCTTCGAGGAACGTGCTCTGAGCGCCAGGGAACGCGTCCTGGCACTCGAAAAACAGCTTTATTCAGACCTGCTCGAGCGGATCACCGAAGACCTGCCGGCACTGCAGGTTACAGCTGCTGCGATCAGCCAGCTGGATGTACTGCTTGCGCATGCCGTGAATGCACGACAATACCGGCTGGTCGCACCGGTCTACCAGGACAAGCCGGGCATACAGATCAGAGGGGGAAGACATCTTGTCGTGGAGCAGACAACGGCAGAACCGTTCGTGCCCAACGACTGCGTGCTTGACGACGACAACCGCATGCTGATCATTACCGGCCCCAACATGGGCGGTAAATCGACCTACATGCGGCAGACTGCCTTGATCGCCCTGCTGGCCTACACCGGATCATGGGTACCCGCCGATGACGTCACAATAGGCCCGCTGGATCGCGTCTTCACACGCATCGGCGCATCGGACGATCTTGCCAGCGGACGCTCTACGTTCATGGTAGAAATGACGGAAACTGCGACCATACTGCGCAATGCAACGCCTGAAAGTCTCGTCATCCTCGATGAGATCGGTCGCGGTACATCGACATTCGACGGGCTGTCACTCGCCTGGGCCTGCGCGGAAGAACTCGCCGGCTGCCTGCGCGCTTTCACCCTGTTTGCAACGCACTATTTCGAGCTCACCAGCCTGGCAGACGAACTGCCTGCTGCAAGAAACATTCACCTGTCGGCGGTTGAGCACGGCCATGGCATAGCGTTTTTATACGAGGTCAAGGAAGGCCCGGCGAACCAGAGTTATGGCCTGCAGGTCGCATCGCTGGCCGGCATCCCGCAACTGGTCATTGCCGCGGCGAGGCGCAAGTTGAGTGAACTGGAAAATGAGCTGGTACACCATAACGTCGAGAAAACCTTCACTCCGCAGCTGTCAATTTTTGACGCCGAGGAAAGGGATAGCACTGCTGGTGCTGGCACTGACCAGGACAAGTCGGCTGATGGGGAAATTGCGGCAGAGCTCGACTCGATATCACTTGATGAACTGTCGGCCAAGGAAGCCCTGGATCTGCTCTATCGATGGAAGAAACGCCTGTAGAACCGGCTCCGGATGGAACCGGCCCTGGCGGTCACGGGTTCAGATCTTCTTGTTGATAATCGGGATCAGCTTGTCAGCCGGCACGTAGCCAGGCAGGACGCGTCCATCGTCCAGGATCAAAGTCGGTGTTCCTGTAACACCGACCATCTCACCCAGCTTCACGTGCTGGGCTACAGGGTTCTCACAGCTGCGTGACTCAACCTTGCCGCCGCTCTTGGCAATGCCGATGGCCTCATTCCGGTCATCCGCGCACCAGACCGACACGGACTTGGCATAAGTCGGTGATTGCACACCGGCACGGGGATACAGCAAGTAGCGGATGCGAATGCCCGCTTCGTTAAGCCTGGGTACTTCCTTGTGCATCATCGAGCAGTATGGACAGTCGACGTCGGTGAATATCGTCAGCGTCCGGGCACTCTTGTCGTCGCCGAAAATAACCATATTTTCCTCGCCGATCTGCTCGATTGCAGCAAGGGTGATTTTGCCCTGTTTCTGCTTGGTCAGGTTTGTTTTGGTATCGATTTCTATTACATCACCACTGATCACGTAGCGGCCATCGCCGGATATGTACAACACAGTACCCTGGGCAATAAATTCATACATGCCTTCTATGGGAGACTTGCTGACCGTGGCCGGATCGTAACCCGGCATCACCTTGTTCAGCTGGTCGTAAACGGCCTGGGGAACGTCTGCGGCATGTGCAACGCCCGAGAGTGAAAGGCATATCGCCAAAATTACTGCTTTTGTCATGAAAACTACCTGCGTATATGTATGAGTGAGATGTAGGACAACCGGACCCGTGCTTAGTTCATGCGTCTTGCCTTTCTAGGCCATTTCCCGTCCGGAAGTGAGAATTTCCTGTTCGCCTTCAGTGCGCGCAATAACCACTGCACCAACTGAATCACTGAATATGTTGACCGAAGTCCGGCACATATCGAGTACCCGGTCTACTGCCAGGATCAGCCCTATCCCTTCTGCGGGCAGTCCGGCCGCCGCCAGGATTACAACGATGGCGACGAGGCTCGCCGCCGGTACGCCGGCTACGCCTACCGATGTCAGCAGTGCCGTGATAACGATAAGGAACTGCAATCCCAGGCTCAGGTCTATGCCGTACGCCTGGGCGATAAACATGACGGCAACGCACTCGTATAACGCAGTGCCATCCATATTCACCGTAGCGCCCAGCGGCAGCACGAAGGAACTGACCTTGTTGGATACACCCGCCCGCTTCTCGACGCAATCCATCGTTACGGGCAGTGTTGCCGATGACGAGGCGGTGGAAAATGCGGTCATCATGGCAGGCGCCATAGCCTGGTAATGCCGCAGTGGATTGACCCTGCCCACCACCGACATGATGACAGGCAGAGTAACCATAATATGAAACAGCAATGCAATCAGTACCGTCAAAGCGAAGGTCAGCAATGGCTGGACGGCATCAAATCCTGTCGATGCTACGACCTTGGCAATCAGTGCAAACACGCCCAGCGGAGCAAACATCATGACCAGGTTGGTCATCCTGATCATGATCTCCATCAGGGCCTTCCAGAAGCTGGTCATGGTGGCGCCGTACTCGGACGGGATACGCACCATGTAGTAGGCGAAAATCAGGCTGAAGGTGATCAGTCCCAGCATCTGGCCATCGACCGCCGCGCGGAAGATATTGGGAGGCACCATGCGTTCGAATACGGTAACGAAGTCCCCGGCGCCGCGGCCATCGGCATTCATTACGATGGTTGATACATCCTCGGTGAGCCCGAGGAGTTCCTTCACCGGTATGCCGTTTTGCTGACCGGGCACGATCAGATTGACCACTACCAGCCCGGTGACTATGGCTGCCAGGCTGGTCACCGTGTAGTACAGCACCGTCTTGCCACCGAGACGCCCGAAGCCGTCTCCACTGCCCATGCCTGCAATTCCGGTAATGATCGATGCAGTAATCAGCGGCACAATCAGCATCTTCAGCGCTGAAAGAAACAGCTGCCCGACGAAATTAAACATGGAATAGAAGGTCACGCCAGCAATCCCGGCATCCATGCCGCTCGCATATCCGGCGATAACAGCCAGTACCATGGCAATGAATATCTGCCAGTGCAATTTAATGCGCATTTTTCATGTTCCCGAGTGGAAAATCCATGCGACTCTACACGGATGAGCGCCATCAGTCACGCCCGTGCTGCGCGGCTGAAACCCCATGTTTGCATGGCGGTAATTCAGGTCATTTTGAAAATTATGCCGACAGCATGCTATCCGCGACTCGCCTGCTAAACTTGAGTGGAGAACTCGGGTTTATAGTCAACGAATACAACCATTTATCACGCCCGGGACAACCAATGGACAAGTCCATCGTGGCCTCGATTAGTTCCATCGGCAAGGTGCTGAATATGAAGACCATCGCGGACTACGTCGAAAACGGAGAAATTCTCGGTATCATCAGGGAAATGGGCATTGATTACGCGCAGGGCTACCACATCAGCATGCCGGTTCCGATCACACAATGGCAGCCCGTAGCGAAAACCTCGGCACAGCCCGGTAAGCGTCGCTGCATCAACACCCTCCCGCTGACAACGCCGATTCGATTCGCGGGCAGTTATTGATTAGAATAGCCGCCGATTTTCGGTTCCGTGGCGTTTTCACTCTAGCGCGACGCTCTCACACTTTAAATTCATGGAGAACTATCAATGAGACTCATTCTTCTGGGTGCCCCCGGCGCCGGCAAAGGTACTGTAGCTAAAATGCTCACCGCAATGGACGGTTCCGTACAGATTTCAACCGGCGACATCCTGCGCGCCGCCGTCAAAGACGGCACTGAGCTTGGCAAGGAAGCGCAGGGGTACATGACTCGCGGCGAACTGGTACCCGACTCGCTGATCATGGGCATCATGGGTGAACGCCTGCTTGAAGATGACTGCCAGGGCGGTTTCCTGCTGGACGGATTTCCGCGCACGATTCCCCAGGCAGAGGAACTGAAACAACTGCTGGCCAAGCTGAGCATCGAACTGGACTTCGCCGTCAACCTGGACGTACCCCGTGACTTTATCCTCGATCGCCTTTCTACCCGCCGCACATGCTCGAACTCCTACTGTGCCGATATCTACAACGTCAAGAGCAAGCCACCGTCAGTAGAAGGGGTCTGCGACAGATGCTGCAGCCCTGTAATCCAGCGTGATGATGAAACCGAGGAAGCCATCAGCAAGCGTCTGGACACGTTCAACGAACAGACTGCACCGCTGGTCGACTTCTTTAC